>CANGPW010000005.1 GCA_947456185.1 Bacteroidota bacterium
AAACAACAAATAGACGTAAGGAGTTTGGATTTAAGCAAAGAATTTCGCTCAAGTGGAAAATTAGTATTGCAAGATTTACCAATAAAAGAAGGGTTAGACAAAGAAACTGCCAAAAAAGTAGTATCATTTATTAAAGACACAAAACTAAAAGTTCAAGCAAGTATCATGGACGATCAGGTTAGAGTAACAGCCAAGCAAATAGATGATTTACAAAACACCATGTCGGCTGTTAGAGGACATGATTTTGACGTTCCACTTCAATTTGATAACATGAGAAGCTAACGGATTTTGGATGTTGTCCCGATGCATCGGAATTGAATGTTGGATGTTTTAATTGAAAACAGTATTGAATAATGAATTATTAAAAAAAAAGTCCGTTTGTAAATGCAACCGGACTTTTTTTTCTAATTTATTATAAAATTATTCTAAAATAATTTTCTTAGTAATGCTTCCATTATCTGATTTAATATTCAAGAAATAAATACCTGCATTTAAATTAGTAGCATCAAACTCAGCTAAATTTTCATTGATAGTTTTAGCTAAAATTGATAATTTTTTTCCACTTATATCTACTAAATTAAATTCCACATTTTGTAAATTATAATTTGCATTTATACTGAATTTACCTTTACTAGGATTTGGAAAAATATCAATTGATTGTTGATTTATAACATCATTGATTGAAATAGTTAATTCCGCGGGTAATTTAAATCCATTTTTACCATCTGAACGAGATGTGGCTAAACCTTGAGATGCATCCGCCCCCATTCCTCTTCTGGCAAAAGCTTTCCAAAGTAATAATTTATTTGAACCTCCATTTAAAATTGAATCAGCTAATATTACAGCATTTCTTGCATCCATAAAACCAGGATTACAAGGTTGTAATTTTAAACCTTCGACTACTAATTGTAGGGTTTTATTATTACCTCCTGTTCCTGTATACATATTTTCATCAAAACCGTATTTGTCAATCATGTCTAAATAAATATCGTATAATGCACTACACCAAACAAAACCAACACCATGAGGAATACTAAGTGTTTTTATACTTTCATAAGTAACAGGATTGGTAATCATACTTCTTGCATATTTATAAGGTCGAATTCCTAAACCTGAAGTATCTTCTCCAATTAAATGAGTTCCCACTCCTCTGCCAGCTAATGTTGTTTCATATGGTTTTGAAGTTAAAACCAAGGCAAAAAAATCGCTCCAACCCTCACCTGCTTGTTCTTGATTGGTTAAACATGATGAATTTCCCGCACCACCAGTTAATCGAGTTGAAATTCCATGACCATATTCGTGTGCAATTACCCCATTGTCTAAATCGCTGTCATAAATTCTTTTAGTTGATGCAACGCTAGAATCAAATAAACTTACATTTAATCCAATAGTGTCTAGTTTAAATTTATCACCATCGGCTTTTGCAATCATCAATGAAGGAATTGTTATACCAGCAGAAGAACCAGTCATGGCAAATGCACCGTTTGCAGAACTGTTTATAATAACAGCAGCAATGGCTCCCGCATTTTGAGCATTTAATATTTTAGTAGCATAAGTGCAATTAGTTCCTCCCCTAGTAATTAGAGCAATTTTACCTGCTAATGCAGCACTATTTACTAAAGTAGAACAACCCAAAGTTGGATTTATTGTTCCATCATTTACCAAAACCATATTGGCAGTGATAGGAACTAAACTTAATTTAGGACTAAAGGTTGCCAAAATTCCACCATATTTTTTTGCAATTGGCGAAGGTGAGTTTACCTCTAAAATATTAGAAACAGCAGCAGTTGGAACTCCCCACAAATACATTTGCATTCTTGAATTCATTCCGTCAACTGGAGTTGCAAAGTTTGCATTATCGGTACCGCTACCATCTTGAGCATCGGCATTTACATAATCATTACCAAGTCCTAAACCTGTATAATTTTTTTGTTGAAAATTACCACTTTCCTCATCAAAACCATAATTATTAAAAACATCGTGCATGGTATTATTCCAAAAAAATAAATTTGTAATTGCAGCGCTTAAATTAGGACGAGGACCAGCATCTAAACCATAAGGAAAATCAAAAATTAAATCATTTCCACCATTTGGCGAAAAACCAGTTGTTCCGTTAGAACCTAGCGTATCTTCTTTTGCCCAAACATTGTTACCACGTGTTATTGTATAATCTGCTCCATCAATTGCATCAGTATCATGCCAACCATATGGCGAAGCATTGATATCATTGGCGTTAGAAACTAATTGCCTATTTCCTCTTGCCGGACTTTCCATAGGAATAGGATATACATTGTAAGATCCGGCTGGGCTAGTTTTACCTATAGAATTGTTATCTTCAAATTCAAAATAATAAGGTTTATTAATATTTGATGCTGTCATGTTTTCAGCATTACATTTGGTTGTATAATTATTTTTTTCAATGATAGAACCGTCTTGCGCATCTATAATTAAATTTAACCAATCATTGGTCTCATCATTTAATACTTCTATTTCCCATGCAGCAAACAATTGATTGTTTTTTTCATAAAAAACAGGTTTACCATTTATTGCTTCACTTGAAACATTTTTATCAACTATTTTAAAATTAGCATTGCTTGGTAAAGCAGATTTATTTAACACATTTTTTACAATTTTTGCTTCAGTTAAAGCAATATTCAATGCAGTAGATGCATCTATTTTTAAAGCATTTGCTATTACAACATTACTTTTTAAAGCAATGTTTTTAGAAATAATATTCCCATTTTTATCAATGTGAATGCTACTTTGGGTGTTAAAAACCTCGTTACCATTTACTACTTGTTTAAAATAAATATGTGTAATTCCTGTTTTTTTATCTAATGATGAACTATTAACAATAACTTCAGATTCAGTTACGTTAGGAAATCCATTTTTATTAAGTTGCTGAACTACGTCAATATGAGCGTTCTGAGCATATGAAACTGCGCTTATTGAAAGCAAAAATGCTGTGAAAATTCTCTTCATTTGGTTTTTATTTATTACCAAATATATAATAAGTTTTTAAAAAACAATGCCTTACATAAATACGATTGTAGTTTGTGTATTTAAAAGTTATTTTGCAACCAATATTTTTAAAATAAATGAATAAAGAAATAGTAGTTAGCGGAATAAGACCAACTGGAAATTTACATTTAGGAAATTACATGGGTGCTGTAAAAAATTTTATAAAAATGCAGTATGAATATAACTGTTATTTTTTTATAGCCGATTTTCATTCCCTAACAACTCATCCTAATCCTAAGGATTTACATCAAAATGTAAAGCAGGTTTTAGCTGAATACATTGCATGTGGTATTGATCCCGAAGCATGTACTATATATATTCAAAGTGATTTACCTGAAATAGCTGAGTTGTACTTATTATTAAATATGCATGCTTATAAAGGTGAATTGGAAAGAGTAACTTCATTTAAAGAAAAAGCAAAATCACATCCTAATAATATCAATGCGGGTTTATTAACCTATCCAGTTTTAATGGCTGCCGATATATTGATACACAAAGCGCTAAAAGTGCCAGTAGGTAAAGACCAAGAACAACATTTGGAAATGGCTAGAACTTTTGGAAATAGGTTCAATAGAATTTATAATAATGTGTTGTTTCCTGAACCACAAGCATTTAATTATGGCAATCAATTAGTAAAAGTTCCAGGACTACAAGGAGGCGGAAAAATGAGTAAAAGTGATGGAGATAATACTGTTATCAATTTAAATGATGATGATGCAACTGTTAGAAAAAAAATAATGAAAGCGGTGAGCGATGTTTCACCATTAGAACCAAACTCCACTCCTAGCCAAGCTGTTCAAAATTTATTTGATTTAATGACATTGGTTTCTAGCCAAGAAGTAATAAATTATTATAAAACAACATTTGCAGATTGTAGCATTCGTTATGGCGATTTAAAAAAACAACTTGCAGAAGACATGTCTACGTTTATTTCTCCAATTAAGCAAAGAATAGATGAAATAAGTGGCAATGATGAAATGCTAGGGAAAATAGCTAAAATGGGCGCGGAAAAAGCCAGAGACAGTGCAAGCAAAACCATTGCTACCGCAAGAGAAATGATCGGTTTTACAAAATTTTATTAGGGTAAATTTTAATTATTTAAAAACATTTATCTTAGTATGAAAGTACATTATAACATTGATGAAATTCCAACAATAAAAAATGCCATTGTTAGTCAAGGTACTTTTGATGGTGTTCATTTGGCTCATAAAAAAATAATTGAACGCTTAAAACAAATTGCTTCTATTAAAAATGGAGAAACAGTAATAATTACATTTGAGCCACATCCTAGAATAGTGCTTTTGCCACTTGACCATGGTTTACAATTGTTAAGTACTTTAAATGAAAAAATAAATTTATTAGAAAAAGTAGGAATTGACCATTTAATTATTCTACCATTTACTAAGGAGTTTTCACGCTTAAGTTCGGAACAATTTATCAGAAATATATTAGTTAATAAAATAAAAACCAATACTTTAGTAATTGGATACGACCATAGATTTGGAAAAAACAGGGAAGGTTCGTTCGAGCATTTAAAAAATTCTGCATCACTTTATGAATTTGAAGTGGAGGAAATTCCAGAACAAGATATAGATGATATAGCTGTAAGTTCAACTAAAATTAGACAAGCACTGTTAAATAACGATATTCAAACTGCTCAAAAATACTTGGGAAATAGTTATAGTTTGGAAGGAAATGTAATTAAAGGAAAGCAATTAGGAAGAACAATTGGTTATCCAACTGCCAATATTGAAGTAGAAAATTCGTATAAACTAATACCACAAGACGGGGTTTACGCAGTTTGGGTTTGGTATAATAAAGCACGATTTGGCGGCATGTTAAATATTGGTAATAACCCCACAATAAAGGATAAAGGAAGAAGCATTGAGGTAAATATTTTTAATTTTGAAAAGGAAATATATACTGAAAATTTAAAAATAGAATTTGTTAGTAAACTTCGAAATGAAGTGAAATTTGATGGCTTAGATGCACTAAAAAATCAATTGCATTTAGACAAACAAAATGCCCAAGCAATACTGAATAAAATTGGAGTTGCAATTATTTAATATAAATTGTGCAAATTTGCAATGAAAGTCTGCTACTTTTAAAAAATTAAAAAGTAGTTTGAAAATACAAATAAGTGAAATTGGAAAACACCAATGAACAGTAAAATTATACTTGAAAAAAAACAATTTAGCATTGTAATAGATAGGCTTTGTTATGAGCTTATTGAAAAACATGGATCATTTGAAAACACTGCCATTATTGGGCTTCAACCTCGAGGAACATTTTTTGCAAGAAGAATTTTAAAGCGTTTGGTTGAAATAACTGAAAACGAAAAATTACTTTATGGCGAATTAGATATTTCATTTTACAGAGATGATTTTAGACGTGGAAAAGTACAAATAGTTCCCAATGCCATGAAAATAAATTTTACAGTTGAAAGCAAAAAAGTGGTATTGATTGACGATGTACTTTATACAGGTAGAAGTATTCGTTCTGCTTTGGATGCTTTAGTTGATTTTGGAAGACCAGAAAAAGTAGAGTTAATGGTTTTAATTGACAGGCGTTTTAGCCGCCATTTACCAATTCAACCCGATTACACGGGAATAACAGTAGATACAAGGGCAAACGACAAGGTGAAAGTGGAATGGAAAGAAAATAGTAAAGCAGATGTTGCATCAATAATAAGTAATTAATTCAATGAAACAATTTACACAAAAGCATTTACTTGGCATAAAAGACATTACTGTAGACGATATAGAATTGATATTTGAAACAGCCGATGGTTTTAAAACTGTTATCAATAGACCCATTAAAAAAGTTCCTTCATTGCGCGATGTAACCATTGCAAATATCTTTTTTGAAAACTCTACTCGCACAAGAATTTCATTTGAATTGGCACAAAAAAGATTGAGTGCAGATACTGTAAATTTTGCTGCATCCTCTTCATCTGTTTCAAAAGGCGAAACATTAATTGACACCGTAAATAATATTTTGGCCATGAAAGTTGACATGGTAGTAATGCGCCATCCTGCTCCAGGAGCCGCTATTTTCTTATCACAACACATCAATGCTAATATCATCAATGCTGGTGATGGAACCCATGAGCATCCAACGCAAGCTTTGCTTGATGCATTTTCAATACGAGAAAAATTTGGAAATGTAAATGGCAAAAAAGTGGTAATAGTAGGTGACATTTTACATTCACGGGTGGCCATTTCAAATATCATTTGTTTGAAAAAATTAGGAGCTGAAGTAATGGTTTGCGGACCTACCACTTTAATTCCAAAACACATAGAAAGCTTAGGTGTAAAAGTAGAAACAGACTTGATGAAAGCCCTTAATTGGTGTGATGTGGCCAATATGTTACGCATTCAATTAGAACGTCAAGATATTAAATACTTCCCTTCATTGCGAGAATACAGCATGCTTTATGGTTTAGATAAAAAACGCTTAGATTCATTGGATAAAGAAATTGTAGTAATGCATCCAGGACCTATTAACAGAGGCGTAGAAATTACCAGTGATGTAGCCGATAGCAAACATGCTATTATTTTAGACCAAGTAGAAAATGGCGTAGCCATTAGAATGGCTGTAATGTATTTATTGGCAAGCCAACAATCATAAGAGATTATTTCTTAAGCAAAATAAATCGAAACTTACTTCGCAAAAACTACCACCAAAGCAAAGAAAACGCCAATTAAAACAGCATAAGTTTTGAGTTTTGAGAATTGATGGTGTTCCGATGATTCAAACAAAATGGTAGTAGAAATGTGTAAAAAAGTTCCAATTACAAATGCCATAAATTGATTAAAAACCAATTCAGGAACAGAATAATTTAAACTATAGCTCAGCATTGCTCCTATTGGCGAAGCCAAACAATAAAAAGTCATCAAAGCTATGATTACTTTATTGTTTAATTTTAAACCTTTTAAGATTATTGCCAAGGCAAAAGCTGCTGGAAATTCGTGCAATGCAATACCCACCAAAATAGAATAACTTATACTAGCATTGCTTTGAAAAAAAGCACCCAAAGGAATTCCTTCTAAAAATGTATGCAAGCACATACTGGCAATAATGCCAAATGGAATGACATGTTTTTTAACTACATCGTGCAAGTGAAAATGGCCGTGTTCAATTCCTTTTGAATATTTTTCCATTAATATTTGAAACCAAAAACCTGCTAAAATAAACATGCCCGTATATTTATTTGAATTGGAATATACTTCTGGCATTAAACTTATAATAGTTATTGAAAACAAATAAGCACCCGCAAACGATAACAATAATTTTAATTTATTTTCATCGTATTTATTAGAATACAATGCAGCCAAAGAACCTAAAAAAGGTGAAATAAATAGCAATCCTAAAAACAAAAAACACATGATATAATATTTGATATAATGATTAAATTAATTGGCAAGTTTAATAAATTTTAAGCTATACCGAGCAAATGCAGCACCGAATAAACTACCTACCAAGGCGCCAAAAAACACATCGAGTGGATAATGAACGCCAACATATACTTGGGAAAATGCAATGGAAAAAGCCCAAAACAATGCAACAGGAATGACCCATTTACCAACATGTTTAAAATAAAAAATAAAGAATAATGCCAAAGCAAAATGATTGGTTGCATGAGCTGAAATAAAGCTAAAACCATTACAACTTGGCACCAAATGATGAACCAATCCTTGTAAATTTGGTTCGCTACAAGGCCTAATTCTCATAAAAGTATTTTTAACTAAATTAGCACTAAATTGATCAGAAACAGTAATCATTAATGCAATCACCAACAATATTTTCCAAGTGTCGTTTTTGTAATTTGTATAGAAAAAATAAATGATAGCGGCATAAAAAATATACCAAGTGCTTTGATTACGAATAATTGGGCAAAGCCAATCCAAAAATGAATTAGCAAGCGTATTATTTACAAACAAAAACCACAACCTGTCGTATTGTAATATAGTTTCCATGAATTATACTTTTTGAGCTAAAAAAATCAATCTATCGCTGGTATTGGCTTCATAATTTTGAAGATGATAATTACCAAATACATTTAGAATTTTAAAACCAGTTTGCTCAAACAGTTTTTCAAAATCGGAAAGAGTTAGCAACTGAACTTCTTCTTGAAAATAGTAATTTTTATTATCAACGTCAAATGCTATTTGCTTAATTACTTTTTGGTTTTCAATTACTTTTTTCAAATTAAATGTAACACCTTCAATGGTTTTTGTTTCAGTAATATTTTGTTGCAATTTTACCTTTTCAGCGTTCAAAAAATCAAGCAGTAAAATACCGTTAGGTTTTAAACAATGACGAAATTGATTCAACACTAGTTGATTTTCTTCATCCGATTTAAAATATCCAAAACTTGTAAATAAATTAAATGCATAATCAAAAACTGGATCTATGCATAAATTTCGTAAATCGGCTACTTCAAAATGCAAATTTTCATTTTCGAATTGCTTTGCAAAATCAATGCTATTGGCCGACAAATCAACACCTTTTAAGTTAAAACCTGCATTGTTTAAAAAAACAGAATGCCTTCCTTTGCCACAGGCTAAATCAACAATGGTACTTCCTTCAGGTATTTTTAAAGCAGAAATTATGTTATTTAAAAAAAGTTCGGCTTCTGTTAAATCACGGTTTTTATATAAAATATGATAGTAAGGCGAATCAAACCAATCGGCAAACCATTCTTTGTTGTTATTCATAAATTGGGTTGCAAATAAAGGCAAATATTTTCAATTGTAATTGAAATGTTTGAAGGTTAATTTTCATTCCGTTGGCTGTAATTCAACTTTGCTCAATAAACCTGAACGACTATTCTTTGGTTGATTTTTTATAATCAATATTTTGTTCATTCAACATCATCATTGAATTACTGTACAAAACTTCATG
This sequence comes from Bacteroidota bacterium, assembly GCA_947456185.1. GTDB lineage: Bacteria > Bacteroidota > Bacteroidia > UKL13-3 > UKL13-3 > JAAFJM01. The sequence continues at coordinate 8,929 of CANGPW010000005.1, forward strand.
TTGAAGCTGTATATTTTTATGGAAATATTCGGGTAGCCTAGCCCAATCAAATATTTCAACTATGATTGGAATATTACTTTCTTGAATCTTTTCTTCTAAATCTAAAAAAACATCAATGGGTAGTTTTTGTAACAATGGAGTGCGTATAACCAAGTCAAGGTCACTTCCTTCATGAGCATTACCATTCACTCTACTACCATAAGCCCATACTTCAATAGGCGTTTGAATACTATCAAATATTGCAATTAACCGTTCCTTATCTTTAGCTCTCAGTATCATTATTTTGTTGGTTTATGGCTGCTGCTAATTGTGTAGCATCAATTAAAAAGTTTGGGAGTAATACCAAAGTTTCTTCTGCAAAGTTTACTCCATAATCGTGCGCAGTATTGTTTCTATTGTCTCTGTATTCAAAAAAACGTTCGCATAATTCTGGAGAAATTATACTTCTTAAAACTGCTTGTTTAAATACGTCTTTATAATACAATTGATCTACTGATTTTGAAGAATGGAAATAAGGTTTTAGTGCTTTACGCAATAATTTTCCGCATTGCTCTAAAATTATTTCAAACTCCTTTACACTTGCCGAACGATACATATCATAATCAATTTCATCAACATTTGCTTTAAGTAATAAACCATATGCTTTTTCTAAAGTACTTATGCATCTTAACAAATATGTTGTATCTATTTTGTTCATTGAGTTTATTAGACTTTTTTATAAAAATGTATAGCCTTAATTAATTTTACTTGCTTTAAACAAATTTATTTAATTAGATTACAAATCCAATATTAAATGATTTGCTGTTATTAATATTGAATTCTATATTACAAATAAAAGCAAATATTTTCAATAGTAATCAATCCAATTTATTGATCTGATCACCAATTTTCCATTAATCATATACAGCTTTAAACTAAAATTCGTTTATTTGCTTTCATGCGAAAGGTTTTGATAATAATTTTTGTTGGAATGGCTGTATTGGCAAAAAGCCAGAACAGGCAAAAAACAATTTTATTATTAAGCGATAGTTTATTATTAGACAGTCAAATAATTGTGCATCAATCAGTAATTGTAAGTAATGGAACTAATGTTTTTCTAGAAAATATTGATTATAGAATCAATTATACTAACCAAACATTCATCAATTTAAAAATACCAAAACCGGTTACTTTACTTGTAAAATACAGTTCGCCAAATTTTGATTTCAAGAAAATTTATCAAAATAAAAACCCAAAAATAATAGACAAAGAAGGCATTGAAACCAAAAATCCATTTTTGTATAATCCCAATGAAACTGATTTTTTAAATGCTGAAAGTGCAAGCAGTGGTTTAAAAATGAATGGGAGTATTTCGCGTGGATTAGGTTTGGGAAATGCACAAAATGTGGTGGTAAATGCCAATTTAAATTTACAATTGAGCGGAAAAATAAATAACGATATTGATGTATTGGCTGCCATTAGCGATGACAATAATCCCATACAACCAGAAGGAAATACGCAGCAGCTGCAAGACTTTGACAAGGTTTTTATTCAATTAAGTAAAAACAAAACCAAAGTAGTAATTGGTGATTTTGAAATGCGCAAACCAACAGAAAGTTACTTTTTAAATTATAATAAAAAATCGAGAGGTGCGCAGGTACAAACTGCTTTTGATGTTAAAAAATTGTTTTCAAAATCGAAGGAAAAAGCAGTATTACAAGTTGGCGCAGAAGTAGCCATTAGTCGTGGGCGATTTGCACGAAATACGTTAATAGCGATTGAAGGAAACCAAGGTCCTTATCGATTAACTGGCGTAAACGGTGAATTGTTTATTATATTAATTTCAGGAACAGAAGCCATTTATTTAGATGGAGTAAAACTAAACAGAGGCGAACAAAACGATTATATCATAGATTATAACAGTGGCGAAATTACTTTTACTCCCAAAAGAATTATTACGCAATACAGCAGAATTATAGCTGAATTTCAATACGGTGACCGAAATTTTGCAAGAACAGTTTTTACCACCAATGCCCATTATAAAGCTGAAAAATATGCCATCAGGGGAAGTTATTTTACCGAGCAAGACGATAAAGACCAACCTTTTCAGCAAACATTAAGCGATAACGATAAAAAGATTTTAGCCAATGTTGGCAATAATTTAAAACAAGCGGTTACAAACGGTGCAACTCGTGTTGCTGGATTTAGCAATACCAAAATTTTATACAGGAAATTAGATACTTTAGGAAATATTGATGTGTATGTTTTTAGCAATAATGGTCAAAATGATTCTGTGTTTTATGAAGTAAAATTTAGCAATGTTGGGAACAATAATGGTAATTATATTCAATCGGCTTCATCGGCAAATGGACGAGTTTTTCAGTTTATAGCACCCATCAATGGTATAAAGCAAGGTAACTTTGAACCTATAATTTTATTAACTGCTCCCAATAAAATGGAAATGCTAAATGTAGGTTTTGATTTGACTAATTTTAAAAATACAAAAATAACTGTTGAGCTAGCTCAAAGTAATTTGAACAGGAATTTATTTAGCAATATAGACAAGCAAAATGATAAAGGATTTGGAGCAAAAATAATTATCAATAACAAAAACAATTTATCAAAAACTTGGCTATGGCAAAATCAATTGAATTACGAATGGGTAGATCAAAATTTTAGGTATGTAGAACGCTACAGAAATGTAGAGTTTGATAGACTTTGGAACCGTCAATTAACCAATATTACCAATGCTGATACTGGCTATAATGAGCATATTTTATCGGCTAAAACTAGCATAGAAAATACGCAAATATTTAATGCTTATTACCAATTTCAAATGTATAATCGCAACCAGAATTATGTGGGTTTGATGAATCAAATTGGAAGTAATTTAGATTATAAAAATAACCAAATAAATGCGAATGCCGAATATTTAACAATTGATATTAACAACACTGTTTTACAGCAAAGTATTGCTCAAAATCAAACTTATAAATATAATTTGGGTTATGCTAGAACGCAATTTAAACACCAAACTGGAGTAAATTATTTAGCAGAAAAAAGTAATTTTTTTAAAACAAATGATACTTTATTAAGCGGAAGTTTTGCTTATAACCAAAGTAATTATTTTTTTCAAAATACCGATACTTTAAAATTAAAATACCGCATAGATTATACCAACAGAAACGATTTTCAAGCACGTAACACTAATTATTATTTAGCCAGTATCTCACAAAATATAAATGCAACTACTATTTTAAAACAAGACAATGGTAACAGATTGAATTTGAATTTTACGTTCAGAAATTTTGAAATAAATGATTCCACCATCAAAAATTTAAAACCAGAAAGAACAGTCTTGGCAAGGATTGAATATGATTATGCTTTTATGAAACGAATGTTTACCGCCAACACATATTACCAAATAGGAAGTGGCAATGAATTACGTAGAGATTTTAGTTATTTGGAAGTACCAAAAGGGCAAGGTGTTTATGTTTGGAAAGATTTTAACACAGACAATATTCAGCAGTTGAATGAGTTTGTAATAGCCAGTTTTATTGACAGAAACATAGCCAATTATATCCGCGTTTATTTACCAACAAACTCTACCATAAGAACTAATTCAGTTCAATTTAACCAAACTTTAAATATCAATCCCGCCAGTATTTGGTTGAACAAAAAAGGTGTTTTAAAATTCATCAGTAAGTTCAATAATCAATCAGGATTAAGGATAGAGCGTAAAATTATTGCCGATAATACTTTTGATTTCATCAATCCTTTTAACAATATTTTTAACGATACTACTTTGATCAATGTAAATAGTTTGGCAAGAAATACCTTATTTTTTAACCGCAGTAATGCCACGTTTGGCGCTGATTGGAGCATTCAAGACAATCAAAGTAAAGTAATTTTAACCAATGGAATTGACAGCAGACGCAAGTTGGAGAATGGATTAAATACCCGTTGGAATGCCAATGAATTTTGGACCATTAACTTGCTTTATAATTTTGGAGAACGCAGTTATTTATCTGAGTTTTTTATACAACAAAATTATAGTTATATTTATACCGAATGGAAACCAAAATTGATTTATCAGGCCAATAAAAACTTTAGAACAACATTGAATGCAGGTTATTTTGAAGCCAATAATGCCAAAGAATATGGCAATCAAAAAGGAAAAACAACGGAAATTGGTTTAGAAATGCGTTATAACTTTACTCAAATTGGTGCCTTAAGTGCAAAGTATAGTTTGTACGAGGTGGAGTTTAATGGCGAGGCTGGCAGCAATTTAGGTTACGATATGTTGCAAGGATTAACCACTGGCAAAAACCAAGTTTGGAACATTAATTTACAACAACGCATTGGGCAAAATATTCAAATAAACCTTAACTACGATGCACGCTCATCGGGTATTAGCGATACCATTTTACATACCGGCAGAATGGAAGCAAGGTATATATTTTAAGATTGATTGAATTAACCTAGGGTGGACATATTTGTTTGCTCGTTAAAAAGAGAAACAAATTTTCAAATAAATATTATTTTTTTAAGTTTATAATAAAATGAATTCGTTTCTAACATTAGCAAAATTTATATAATTAAACCAACCCTATTTCAAATAAAACAATTAGTTATAAAAAAAGCTACACCATTTACGATGTAGCTTTTGTTTATTTTTGTCTCTTTAAAAGTCCAGAACCATCTTTTTCATAATCTTCTATAAAACTTTTTATTTTTTCAGCAGCTATTCGTTTAGCAATTACCTTTTTATTTTTATCAATAATATATAAAACAGGAGTGCTATAAACATCATAATATTGGCGGAAATTAGTTTCATTCAATGGATCGTATAAGTTTAGTTTCCAAGGGAATTTTTGTTCTATTAAATATTTTTTCCACTCTTCTACCGTTTCGGTCATACTTACAGGAAATAAATCAAAATTTAAGGGCAATGTTGGTTTCAATATTTTAGCTCCTTTATTTTTTAAATTGATTATGTTGTTTTGTGCAAATATTTCTTTGTTTAAATCTTTATATGCTTCAGCTATTTTAGGCATCTCCTCTTTGCAGTGTCCACATGTTGCGCTCCAAAACAATACCAAAGTATACTTTGAATCCATATTATAAAGACTATGATATTGTCCGTTGGTATCCAACATTGTTAAGTTTTTAACTTTAGCACCTATTAAATTATGTCTAAGTTTTTCAACCCTATCTTTCATTTTCCAAATTAGTAAACTATCAACCCAATAAGCTTTTCCTTTGGCATAATAATTATCTATCAGATGAACAAAAACAGCGTCCATTCCCATATATTGAGAAGATTCGTAATAATTGGTTGTCCAAAACAGGCAGAATTTAAAGTTTTCTTTACCTTTTTCCGCTAATTTTAAAACTTTATCAGCGGTTTCATTTATGCTATCGGGAATTTGTGGAACTACTTTTAACATAAAAGTTTCAAACTTTGGAAAAAAGATTGGTGTTCTTGTAATTCTATCATCCGAAAAGTCAAAATTATCGAAGTAATGCTGTTTGTAATAATTATACTGAAAATTAGAATCAATAATTTCGCCTTTCTCATTTTTGGGAGCAGGAGGAACATCTATTTCTTGCATCATTCTAAAAACTTTACTGATTAAAGTGGTGGGATTATTTTCCAAAATAACTTTTCTTTGAGCAGTTAAATCCTTCATCAAACTGCGGTAAGTATCCATTAATTTATCTTCTTCGGCAGTATTCTTAGCTTCTTTAGCAGCTTTAATTTTTATTTCTAATTCATTGGCTTGTTTGCCAATATTTGCCGAAAACTGATTGTATTTAAAAAATACTTCATTTTCGTATGAACCTTTAACAACCATGTTTTCTATCAATGAATTGGTATCAGTTTCTAAACTAAATACTTGTTCAGTTACTATAAAGTCAAACAAAAGCGACTTGTCGGCAGTAGCTATTAAATATACACCACCCTCCAATTTTCCAGGTCCCGAAAAATTCATTTTACCTTTAGCATCAGCAATTGCGCTGTCTCTCAAATATTGCTTATCACCAAAGTAATAACCAAGGTAAAACATCTTATTTTGAAAACCTTTTATGGTTACTGTAATTGAATGTCCTGTAATCGATTTTTCTGAATTGTTCTCTAAATTGATTTTAGCTTTACCTTTTTGTGCTAAGGCAATAAAACTTAAACTTGATAATAAAATAATGGTCGAAATTTTTAAAATACGCATATGTAATTGTTTTATTTGGCGGTAAAATTAAGAAAAAACTACACTAGAATAAAAAATAAAATATGTTTAACAATTTTTTAAGTATAAATTTAAAAAATATATTTGATATAAAATAGCAATCTATATTAATTTAAAGTTTGATATAGCGCAAGTGTTTAATAGATTTGCCAAAAAAAATTCACTAAATAAAATAATAAAATGAAAAATATTACAGTAATTGGTTCAGGTACAATGGGAAATGGTATAGCACATACTTTTGCTCAATTTGGCTACCAAGTAAACTTAATAGATGTAAATGAAGTTGCTTTGCAAAAAGCAATTGCTACCATTGGTAAAAATTTAGACAGACAAGTTACAAAAGGTTTGATCACTGAAGCCGATAAAACTGCAACTTTAGCTAATATTACAACTTATACTAACTTAAAAGATGCTGCAAGCAATGCAGATTTAGTAATAGAAGCTGCAAGTGAAAACATGGCTATTAAATTAGATATTTTTAAACAATTGGATGAAATTTGCCCTGCTCATACCATATTAGCGTCTAACACTTCTTCTATTTCTATTACAAAAATTGCAAGTGTTACCAAACGCCCAACACATGTTATTGGAATGCATTTTATGAATCCAGTGCCTGTAATGAAATTGGTAGAAATAATTAATGGTTTTAAAACCAGTGAAGAAGTTACAGAAACAATTTTAACACTTTCAAAAGCAGTAGGAAAAATTCCAGCTTTGGCCAATGATTATGCTGGCTTTATAGCAAATAGAATTTTGATGCCAATGATCAATGAAGCCATTTACTGTTTACAACAAGGTGTTGGATCTGTTGAATCCATTGATACCGTCATGAAATTAGGAATGGCTCACCCAATGGGACCTTTACAACTAGCCGATTTTATAGGTTTAGATGTCTGCCTTGCTATTATGAATGTATTGCAGGAAGGCTTGGGCGATCATCGTTATGCTCCATCACCATTATTGGTTAACATGGTAACTGCTGGAAATTTAGGTGTAAAATCGGGTGAAGGATTTTATGTTCACACTGCTGGTAGCAAAGATTTGGTGGTGAGTTCTCGTTTTAAAAACCATAGATAGTTTAACTTGCTATATTTTACTATAAATAAAAACCTTGTAACTTCATTGTTGCAAGGTTTTTTTTATTTAATCAATTACAATTCTCATCTCTAAATGTAACAATTGTTGCAAAGCATCAATAATAGAAGGCTTAATTTTGTAACATAAAAAATATACAAAACAAATGAAATACATAGTTATAGGAGCAGTTGCGGGTGGTGCTAGCACAGCCGCAAGATTACGAAGATTAGACGAACACGCGGAGATTGTGATTTTTGAAAAAGGGGAATATATTTCTTACGCTAATTGTGGTTTGCCCTATTATATAGGCAATGTAATAAAGGACAGAAATGCATTGTTTGTACAAACAGCAGCTTCATTTAACCAACGATTCAATATTGATGTAAGAACTTTAACTGAAGTATTAGCTATCAATGCTGATACCAAAACTGTTACAGCATTTAACCAAACTACTGGTAAAACTTACAATGAAACATACGACAAGTTAGTATTATCGCCTGGTGCAGAACCAATTCGTCCGCCTTTACCCGGTGTAACAAACGAAGGGATTTTTACGCTTAGAAACTTAGCCGATACTGATTATATTAAGGCTTTTGTAAATCAAAAACAGGTAAAAAAAGCAGTGATTATTGGTGCTGGATTTATTGGATTAGAAATGGCAGAAAATCTGCATGACTTAGGTTTAGAAGTTACTATTATAGAAATGGGAAACCAAATATTAGCACCTTTAGATTTCCCAATTGCTGCCATTGTTCAGCAACATATAAGGGAAAAAGGGGTGAATTTATTATTAAGTTCGGCAGTTACTGGTTTTGAAAAACATAACAATCAGCTAAAGGTATTATTGAAATCGGGAGAAGCCCTAGATGCCGATGTGGTCATCATGTCAATAGGTGTTAAGCCCGATACGCGTTTGGCTGTTCAAGCAGGAATAAGTTTGGGAGCCGCAAAAGGAATTTGGGTAAATGAGTTTTTGCAAACTTCCAATCCTGATATATATGCCGTGGGCGATGCAATAGAATTTACAAATCCTATTACCAACCAATCGATGAATACTTATTTGGCTGGCCCTGCTAATAAACAAGGGCGTATTTGTGCGGATAATATAGTGCTTGGGAACAAAAACAGATATAATGGCGCTATCAATACGGCCATTGTAAAAGTGTTTGACATGACGGTAGCTACTGCCGGAACGGCATCCAAACATTTAACCAATGCTAATATTGAACACATCGTTTCTACCACGCATAATGGTTCACATGCTGGCTACTATCCTGGTGCTAAACAAATGAGTATTCAAATAGCATTTTCACCTATCGATGGTCAATTATTAAGTGCGCAAATAGCTGGATTTGAAGGTGTGGATAAACGCATTGACATACTGTCATCGATAATAAAAAGAAAGAGTACTATTCATGAATTAACGGAGTTTGAACATGCTTATGCGCCTCCATTTTCATCGGCAAAGGATCCTGTAAATATTGCAGCGTTTGTGGCAGAAAACATATTGCTTAAAAAGCATAAAATATATTATTGGAACAATTTAGAAAGCGTTACTGAAACCGATATTTTGCTAGATGTAAGAACGCTTTCAGAGTTTGAAGCCGGCCACATTCCAAATGCTTTGAATATTCCCCTAGATTCTATAAGGGAAAGGATAAATGAGTTGGATAAAAACCAAAAGATTTATATTTATTGCCTTGGCGGACAAAGAGGATATTTGGCGCAGCAAATATTAAAACAACATGGGTTTAACACCGAAAATTTATCGGGTGGATACCAACTTTGGAAAAATTGTACCAATGAAATTGCTGAAAGCAATAATTTAGCAATGAAAACAAATCAAATGGCTATTATATAATAGATAATTATGTAACAAATGTGACATAATTATTATTTAAAATAGCATACCATTGTATAGTAAAAAATATTCACTTAAAAAAAATAAAAAAATGAAAGCAAACATGGGAACCGCTGACAAAGTAGTAAGAATACTTGCAGCCATTTTAATTGGAGTTCTTTATTTTATGGGACAAATTACAGGAACTGTAGCTATTATTTTAATGGCTGTAGCAGTCATTTTTATTGCTACAAGTTTTATGAGTTTTTGCCCTTTGTACTTGCCATTTGGCATTTCTACCAAGAAAAAAGAAAGCTAAGAATTTATCATTTTTAAAACCAATCTTATTTTATAACAGCTTTACATAAATTGTTGAGCTGTTATATTTTTTTAAATCTAAATCAATCATTTTAAATGAAGGTAAATACCACCATGGAAATGTAGAAGTGATAAGATATGTTGGCATAAAATAAATTTATTTCATTATGTAACAAAAGTAACCAAGCAATGAAAAGCTTATTGCTACATTTGTATTAACAATAAAAACATGAATACTTTAAACAAATATAAATTCCATATTTTAGGAATAATAATTGGCGCAATAGCTGGTTATGCATATTATTATTTTGTAGGGTGTGCCAGCGGAACTTGTGCCATTACCTCAAAGCCTTTAAATAGTACTTTATATGGCGCAGTAATGGGCGGATTATTGGCTGATTTATTTAAAAAAGAAAAAACAAAAAGTATTTAAAAAAATTAAGATCATGAAAACTGAAGAAATCATTATTGCCAATCTTAAATGTAATGGTTGCGCAACTACCATTAAAAGAGAATTATTAGGAATAAACGGGGTAAAAACGGTAGCGGTTGACATAGACAAAGATGCCATAGACTTAACCTACGATGATAATGTAGAAAGAAGTACAATTATTAGTAAGCTTCTTTCACTTGGTTACCCTGAGGCAACGGAAAAAAACGGATTGCTTTTGCAATTAAAAAGCTACACCAGTTGTATGATTGGTAAAGTACATAATTTATAAACTAAAATGGATATAGAAAATTTAATTAAAGAAAACAAAGGAACAGTAGTTGACGTTAGAACACCATCGGAGTTTATGGGTGGAAATGTGGCTGGCTCTATAAACATTCCGTTAAACGAAGTAGTAGCAAGAATGGATGAATTAAAAAGCTTAAAATTGCCTCTTATACTTTGCTGTGCATCGGGAGGAAGAAGCGGGCAAGCCCACCACTACTTATCAAACCAAGGAATAGATTGTGTAAACGGTGGTTCATGGTTAAATGTAAATTATTATCAAAATCAAACAGCTTAATAAACAAAAATGATTAACACAATTAAACAATTATTTGGCTTAGGTCCAAAGGTAGATTACGCAGCATTAGTAAAACAGGGCGCTATTATTTTAGACGTTCGTAGTAAAGGCGAATATGCAGGCGGACATATAAAAGGATCGTTAAATATTTCGGTTGACACCTTAAGTAATAACTTGAGTAAATTAAAAGATAAAAACAAGCCAATTATTACTTGTTGTGCATCGGGCATGAGAAGTTCATCGGCCAAAGGTATTTTAAAATCAAACGGATATACCGATGTTCATAATGGTGGTGCGTGGAGTAGTTTACAATATAAAATTAAATAATGAACATACAAACACTTTTAATAGGTTGGAATTTTATGCGCGGATTGCGTTTAGTATTAGGAGTTATATTCCTCATGCAAGCTATTGAAATGCGAGATAATATTACTGGCTTAATTGCAACATTCTTTTTGTTTCAAGCAGCAACAAATACCGGTTGCTGTGGGTCAAATGGATGTGCTGTTCCAATCAATAAAACTAAGGTAGACGATATGCAAGACGTAACATTTGAAGAAGTAAAATCAAAATAAATATGGCAACATTTTCAGAAATTATTAAAAGTGACAAGCCTACATTAGTCGATTTTTTTGCGGAATGGTGTGGACCTTGTAAAACAATGAAACCAATTTTGGAAGATTTAAAATCGAAAATTGGTGCGGAAGCAACTATTTTAAAAATAGATGTAGATAAAAATCAACAAGTAGCAAATACATTCCAAATACAAGGTGTGCCAACCCTAATTTTATTTAAAAATGGTGAAATTAAATGGCGACAATCTGGTGTGTTTTCAGCCAATAACTTAGCACAAATAATTAAACAAAACTCTTAAAAAAACATATGAAAAATTACCTATTTATAAGCATTTCAATACTTACTATTTTATTTAGCAGTTGTTCAAATGGACAATCTCAAAAATACAAAAGCAACCTTTCTGCTATTGAATTTTCGAAGAAAATAACTGATTTACCAAGCGTAACTATTATTGATGTTCGTTCACCTGAAGAATTTGAAGGAGGACATATTCAAAACGCACAAAATATTGACTGGAATGGAAACAATTTTAATAAACAAATTTCAACTCTTGACCAATCGAAACCAGTTATAGTTTATTGCTTAAGTGGAGGTAGAAGTTCATCGGCAGCTAAAAAAATGCGTAACGATGGTTTTAAAGAAGTATATGAATTAGATGGCGGAATAATGCAATGGCGCAACAGTAATTTGCCAGAGACCACTGATGGAGTTAATGTAAAAGAAGTTGGAATGAGCATGCAACAATATGAAGATCTAACCAAAGGAAACAAATTGGTTTTAGTTGATTTCAATGCTGAATGGTGTGCACCTTGCAAAAAAATGTTACCAATGCTTGAAGAAATTTCAACTACCATGCAAGACAAAGTAAAAGTTGAAAAAATAGATGTAGATGTAAACAGCGAATTAGCTACCACCTTAAAAGTTGAATCAATTCCAATGTTTATTTTGTATAAAAATGGAACTGAAGTTTGGAAACATTTAGGTTTAATAGAAAAAGACAAATTGATTGAAGCAATCAATCAGAACAGTAAATAAATATTTAATTAAAGCAATTAGTTTTTAAAAATGTAAACCAATTGTTTTGTTTCAAAAAACTCACCTTCAAAAAAAGTATTTAAGTCAGCGGTTTGAACATGTAATTTAGCATTCAATCGCTTTAATTCTTTAATTTCTTCTTTTAAATCACCTCCTTTTAGTAATAAATAGCCGTTGAGTTTTGAGTTAAAACAATCTTCAGCTATATAATCTTGCGTCCAGCGATAAAGCGTTACCATTGGTGCCACTGCCCTACTCAAAATGAAATGAAATTCTTCTTTTAAATTCTCAACCCTGCCCACTACAAAATCAGTATTATTTAAACCAATTCCTTTTGAAATTTCTTCGGCAACTTTAATTTTCTTAGCTACAGAATCACATAAAGTAAATTCAGTATCAGGAAATAATATTGCTAAGGGAATTCCTGGAAATCCACCACCAGTGCCAATATCTAATATTTTAGTGCCTTTTTCAAATTGAATATACTTGGCAATAGCTAAACTATGCAAAACATGCTTTTCATACAGTGATTCAATGTCTTTTCTGGAAACAACATTTATTTTACTGTTCCAATCAACATATAAATCGTAAAGTAATTTAAACTGTTCCGTTTGATGCTCAGTTAAATTGGGGAAGTATTTAGTTATAATTTCAAAATTCAAAATTTGTAATAATTAAAGTCGGGTGCAAAATAGTTTATTTCCTTTACCTAACCTCAATCCAATTGTTAACACATGAACAGTATAGGAATCATGCATTTTAGTAATTTGAGAATTATTTATTAAACCAGTTAAATTTTTTGTATTGGTTAAATTTAGCATATTATCAATTCCAATGCTTAACAATTGGTTCAACCTAACATGATATCCAATTCCAAAAGTTCCATAAAACGCAATTTGTTTTTCAGGTAGATCATTTATACCTGTTCTACCAATTCCAACAGAATTCTTTATTAAATAAGGGTCTACATATGCTAATGTTGCAGAATAATTTGCAGCACCAATACCAGCAATTAAATTTATTGTATAAAAATCGTCTCTTAAATATAAATTATGATTTAAACTGATGTTAGTTTGAATGTTAATATCGTCTAATGTAGTGTTAAAAAAGGTAGTAGCCCCCCAAGATTTACCAAATCTTTGACCTTTTAAATCTGCATGATCATACCTGAAACCAATTTCAAATCTATCATTAAAAGTTTTATAAAATCCAGCAGTATAAGCTGCAGACAACTCATTGGGATTACTCTTTTTTGGTAATGATAATAATCTTCCTGCACCCCAATAAATAGAGGTACCAGCACCAATAATAATTTTATAATTATTTAACGGTAGTAAACGTGTAGCATACTGCGCAAATGATTGATTTATTAAAAATAAACTAATAAATAAATAAAAATATTTTTTCATAATTTTATATTGCAATAATAACAAAATAAATTAAATTTACAATCATTAAATATTGATTATCAATTAAATGAGATTGAAATTAGATGAAAATATCATTATAAAAAAGTGCATTTTTTTACAAATTAAACTCACCATTTAAATAAAATGTTTATATAAAAAACATTGGATTAACTTTATTTGAAAAATAAAAAATAAATATGCTGATAGAAATAAAGAATTTAAATAAAACTTATGTTAATCATCAAGCTCTAAAAAATATAAATATCAATATACCAAAGCAAAGTATTTTTGGTTTACTAGGTCCAAATGGCGCAGGTAAGACTAGTTTAATTAGAATATTAACACAAATTACTCAAGCCGAGTCAGGAACTATTTTATTTGATGGTGAAATACTAAAGGAAAAGCATCTTTATGAAATTGGCTATTTACCTGAAGAAAGAGGTTTGTATAAAAAAATGCAAGTTGGTGAACAGCTTTTATATTTTGCAGAATTAAAGGGTTTAAGTAAAGCTGAATCAAGAAAAAAAGTAAAATATTGGGTTGATAAATTTGAGATAAAAGATTGGTTGAACAAAAAAGTTGAAGAGCTTTCAAAAGGCATGCAACAAAAAATTCAATTTATTGCAAGTGTTATTCATCAACCCAAATTAATAATTTTAGATGAACCTTTTAGTGGTTTTGATCCACAAAATGCACAGCTATTAGTAAATGAAATATTAAAACTTAGAGATGAAGGAAGCACAATTATATTCTCTACTCATCGAATGGATACGGTTGAAAAACTTTGTGATGACATTGCCATGATCAATAAAAGTGAAGTGGTGCTAAGTGGCAATAAAAACGATATAAAACTGCAATTCAGTAATGATGAATACTGTATTCAGTTTAATGGGAAAATAGTTGAATCAAACCATTTTGAAATAATAACCAATACTGAAAACGAAGCTACAATTAAAATTTTATCTAACAAAAAAGATGCCATTTCTTTTTTAAATAATCAAGTTGAACTTCAATCATTCTCCCCAAAGATTGCTACCATGGAAGATATTTTTATCAAAATGGTTCAAACTAATTTATAATAAAACTATATTTTTCTACAATGGTAGAAAAGTTTTTCGCCTTGATTATTTTGGGTGAAAAACAAATATTGATCACCACCAGTTTTTAGATTAAACTGCTTTGCAATTACTGCTTCATTGATAGGGAAATTTCTTTTACTAATATTAGCTTTTAAAATTTCTTTTTCCTTTAAATAGCTTTTCAAACTTGATTTGGAAAAAGAAAATGAGTCAATAATTTTAAAACACCTACCATAAAAATTTTCAATTAATTCATGACCAACAAAAAAATTTGAATTTAAAGCAATCATTTTTAAACCTAAGCTTTGAGCATAATTAGCACTCAAATTAGCTTTTATAATTGAAGCATTTGGTTCATAAAAGTATTCATTTGAATTTGAATTCTTTGATTCTTTTTCAAATGAATTCGAATGACTGAATTCATGTATGTTTTGATCATTGATTATATTTATGGCTTTTATAACAGTTGAATTAAAGATAGTGAAATCAACTAAAAGCAATACTTCTTTTACTTCATTTTTTAAAGAAACAACATGAATTGCTTTAATATTTTCAATTTCAGATTTACAATAATTCAAATCAATCATTGGTGATAATTTTATCAATAATTGATTTGTAATTAGTTTTAATTGAGGCAACAATTCTAAAATATTTGGCGTGCAATCTGAAAGTAAAAACTTTTTCGAATTGGCTGTTGATCTTCTATCCGCATCAATATAAACCAAATCAAATTTAGATGTGTTTTTTGTTAAAAAATCTTCAGCAAAAACTGTTAATCTTTCAATATGATTGATTCCAATTTTTTTAAAATTATATTTTACAATTTCATTCAATTCCTCATCAGCATCTAAAGAAACAACTTTTGAAAAAACTTTTGAAAATGCGATGTCATCAACACCTAAACCACCACATAAGTCTAAAACTGAATTACCTGTATACAATAAAGATTTGTATAAAGCAGTCAATTCGCTGCTTGATTGTTCATAACTTTTAGTAGGCAGCCAACAATAATTTGAAGTAAGTGTCGGTAATTTGTAGCTAGCTTTTTTAATATTTAAAATAGTTTCTAATACTAAATTGGCATTAAAATCCGTTTGTTCAATTGATTTAAACTTAAATGAAAGCATATTTATGTCGTCATTTAAATGTTTTTCAACAAAGTTTTTTAAATTAAAATTTAAATGTTCTGGTAAAAGATTATACTTTTGCAAAGTAATTTTTAAGTGTTAAAAATATATAGTTAAATTATAAAAATCAAATAGTTATGAAAAAATTAGCTCCGTTCGCAATATTTGCATTAATCATTGTTTTAATGATTTCATGCAAAGGATCATGTCCAAAATTTTAGTGTTAAACTAATTTAAATATTACTGAAAATTCAGTAACTAAACAAACTGAAAGTTTATATCTTGAATTAAATCAGGATGTAAACTTTTACTCACTGGGCAACTTAGTCCAATTTCAATTATTTTAGCTTTATCTTCTTCTGTTAAGTCATTTTTAGGAATAAAAACATTTATTTCAATTTTACTAATTCTTCTCGGATTACTGCTCATATGCTTTTTAACTGTCAATTTTGAGTCAATTAAATTATAACCCATCAGTCTAGTTTGGATTGCAATTGTAGTCATCATACAACTACCTAAAGCTTTAGCTACAAGGTCAGTTGGAGAAAAAGCAAGGCCTTTTCCAAAATTATCAGTTGGTGCATCAGTAATAATTTTACTGCCTGATTGTAGGTGAGTTGCCTCACATCTAAATTCTCCTAAATAAATTACTTCTGCTGTATTCATTTTTTGTTATTTTTGACAACAATAATAAAAGAAAATCCACATTGCAAAAACGAATTTATATTACATTTTATATTGTGCTGTTTTTTATCAATTACAGTTCTGCTCAAAATGCACCAATAACTGATGGTGAACTTCTTTATTACAAAGATTTCAATATTGGATTTAGTTTAAATACTTATGGTGGTGGTGGCATTTATTACCGACATGGTTGGCATAAAACAGGAAATGTTAAGAATTATATTGAATCAGATATTTCATATATTAGACATCCAAAGGAAATTTGGCGTTATGGTTATCAAGAAAATCCAAGTACTTATACATTTGGCCGTTTGAATTATACTTATTTTTTGCGTAATAGCTTTGGACAAAAAATAGAATTAACAGAAAGAAGTTATAAAAACGCTTTAGGTTTAAATTTTATATATAATATTGGCATTTCATTAGCACTATTAAAACCTGCATATATTGATTATTTTATTCAAAATGCTGATGGGACAAACTCATTAGTAACTGAAAAATATAATCCCGAAAAACATAATATTGAATACAGAATTTATGGAAACGGTCCATTTTTATCAGGATTCAATGAATTAGATGTAAAGGTTGGTTTATTTGGAAGAGTTGGTTTAAATATAGAATATGGCCAATATCCTGATGAATACAAATCGTTAGAAGCAGGTTTAACATTTGATGCATTTAACGAAAAACTTCCAATGGTGAATAAAGCAGAACAAATTCAATTTTTTCCTGCGATGTACATTGCATTTAATTTTGGATGGAAAAAATAAAAATGCCTTTATTGATTAATGTTTGCATTATTTATTTTCAGTCTAACGCCTTACCATCGCAATCCTTTGCGCAATCGTTAGAAGGTAGGTTTCGATTTTATCTTAACACTTTTGGTCATACATCGACAAGCTCAACGATTCTGAACAGTGATGGAAACAAACATTTGCCACGACCAATTGCCACGACCTTTAGGTCGTGGATAGGATAGATAAAAAATAACTTGGCTTTAGCCAAAACTGATACTACTATGCCATATACCAAAATAATGATTCATTTTATATGGGCAACCAAAAACAGGAGTCCCATAATAACAGCCGAGTTAAAACCATTGCTTTTGACTCATATTAAGGAAAATAGCAAAAAAAAAGAAATATACATTGATTGCCTCAACTGCGTTGAAGACCATATTCACCTATTAATTTCATTAGGTCGTGAACAAACTGTAGCAAAAACAGCCATGCTCATAAAGGGGGAGTCCTCTTTTTGGGTAAATAAACAAAAATTGATTGATCAAAAATTTGAATGGCAAGATGAATATATTGGATTATCGGTTAGCGAATCTGCTATAGATAATGTAAGGCGGTATATCGAAAATCAAGAAGAACATCATAGAAAAAAAACTTTTATGCAAGAGTATAATGATTTTTTAAAAGCGCATGGTTTTAGCAATGAAGATTTTGGCTAAAGCCGTTTGAGAGTTTTTTATTTTTTTTCCACGCCCTGAAGGACTTGGCAATTGGTCGTATAATCGGCTGACGGAAGTATTTCGAATTTTAGCGCAGTTCCGACTTATATTAATAAATTTCCAAATTTATCATTTTATACTTATCCATTATTCAAATCACAAGAAATTTATAAAATCATAAATTAAAAACAATAATTCAAATTGCATTATTAACTTTGAAGAAATTTTGAAGAAATTAGAATGATAGAATTACCAGTATTAAGCGAGGCAAGAGTAAAAAAACCTAGCTGGTTAAAAGTAAAATTACCAACAGGCGAAAACTATAGAAAAGTTCGCCTATTGGTGGATGAATATAAATTACATACTATTTGTGAAAGTGGAAATTGTCCAAATATGGGTGAATGTTGGGGTGAAGGTACTGCCACTTTTATGATTTTAGGAAATATTTGTACACGTAGTTGCTCGTTTTGTGCGGTAGCAACTGGAAGAGCAAAAACCTATGATTTAGAAGAGCCAATGCGTGTAGCAGAAGCCATTAAACTAATGAAAGTAAAGCATGCTGTTCTAACATCGGTAAACAGAGATGAATTACCCGATAAAGGTGCTCAAGTTTGGGCTGACACCATTAGATTAGTGAAAGAATTAAGTCCAACTACCACCATGGAAACTTTAATTCCTGACTTTTTAAGTAAATGGGATTTATTGTACCAAGTAATTGATGAAAAACCTGAAGTAGTTAGCCATAACATGGAAACAGTTCCTAGGTTATACCGTAAAATACGTCCTCAAGCTAAATATGAACGCAGCCTAGAACAAATAAAATTAACCAAAGAAAGAGGCCGTAGAACCAAAAGTGGCGTAATGCTTGGCTTGGGTGAAACTGAAGCTGAAGTATTTCAAATCATGGATGATTTAGTAGCTCATGGTTGCGATGTATTAACGCTTGGCCAATATTTACAACCAACTAAAATGCACGTAGCCGTTGAAGAATTTATCACTCCTGAACAGTTTGATTATTTCAAAGTAGTTGGTTTAGAAAAAGGTTTAAAATATGTAGAAAGTGGTGCTTTGGTGCGCTCGAGTTACCATGCTGAAAGACACATTTAATGTCCGATATAAAATTCCAATTTCATCGTTATGCTTGCTATAAAAAAGGTCATTTACTATTAGTAAACTCGCTTTTTTCCATCTTCGCAAGCCTCGAACTTGAAATTTTCTAATCAGACAATATGTAAATCATTTATAAAAAATAACAGAAATTCATAATATAAAATGTTAAAAAATATCATTGAACAAGCATGGGAAAACCGTGACTTAATCAAACAAACCGAAACTCAACAAGCAATCAGAGAAGTAATTGAGCAATTGGATAAAGGAATGTTAAGAACTGCCGAACCATCTGCTACAGGTTGGCAAGTAAACGATTGGGTAAAAAAAGCGGTAATCATGTATTTTCCAATTCAAAAAATGGAAACCATTGAAGTGGGTCCTTTTGAATTCCATGATAAAATGTTATTGAAACGGAATTATGCAGAATTGGGTGTTAGGGTTGTACCTCATGCAGTGGCTCGTTATGGTTCGTTTTTAGCCAAAGGTGTAATATTGATGCCAAGTTATGTAAATATTGGTGCGTATGTAGATGAAGGAACCATGGTAGACACTTGGGCTACTGTTGGTAGTTGCGCTCAAATAGGAAAAAATGTTCATTTAAGTGGTGGTGTTGGAATTGGTGGAGTTTTAGAACCTGTTCAAGCTGCGCCAGTAATCATTGAAGACAATTGTTTCATTGGTTCTCGTTGCATAGTTGTGGAAGGTGTGAGGGTTGAATCTGAAGCTGTTTTAGGAGCTGGAGTAACATTGACCATGAGTACAAAAATTATAGATGTAACAGGAGAAAATCCTATTGAATACAAAGGAATTGTTCCAGCTAGTTCGGTAGTAATTCCTGGTTCATATACCAAGAAATTTCCTGCAGGAGATTATCAAGTACCTTGCGCCATTATTATTGGAAAACGCAAGGAAAGTACTGATAAAAAAACCAGCTTAAATGATGCTTTAAGAGATAACAGTGTGGCTGTTTAAATCTTTTTATTTAAACAAAAATTTATAAATGAAAATAGGATTTGATGCTAAACGAGCTTTTAATAACTCAACAGGTTTGGGTAATTATTCACGTTTAGTTATTATTTCATTATTGCAAAATTTTCCTGAACATCAGTACTATTTATTTACACCAACTATTGATGAAAAGTTTGAAAATATTTTCAGTGAATTTAATAATGTAGAGATTATAGAACCTGAAAATTATTTGCTTAAAAAATTCCATTCGGCATGGCGAAGTTACAGTATTGGCGACATCGTTAACGATTTATCATTAGATATTTTTCATGGTTTAAGTAATGAAATTCCCAATGGAATTAATAGTGATAAAACAAAAACTGTGGTAACCATTCACGATTTAATTTTTCTGCGTTATCCTGATTATTACAATACCATTGATGCCTATATATACAAGAAAAAATTTAAGCGATCTTGTCAAAATGCTGATTTAATATTGGCTGCTAGCAAGCAAACAAAAACAGATATTTCTGATTATTTTAAAATAGATGATCAGAAAATAAAAGTGCTTTATCAAGATTGTGATGCTGCTTTTGCAAAGCAATATTCAACAATTGAAAAGGAAAAAATTATTGCTCAATACAATTTATCTAAACAATTCATATTAAGTGTTGGTACCATTGAAAAAAGGAAAAATCAATTTACAATATTAAAAGCTTTAACTAAACTTTCAATCGATTGGAACTTGGTTTTAATTGGAAAAAAAACTGATTATACCAAAGAATTATTTGATTTTGCTACCAAAAATAATTTACAAAGCAGGATACAAATTCTTGAGAATATAAGCTTTGAAGATTTACCTATCATTTATCAATGTAGCCAAGTATTTGTTTACATTTCGGAATTTGAAGGATTTGGAATTCCTGTGTTGGAAGCAATGAAAAGCAAAATACCTGTAATTACGTCCAATACTTCGTCTTTACCTGAAGTGATTGGACCAAATGGTAATTGCATAGCACCTTTCGATGATTATGCAATTGTTCATTTCATAAACAATGAATTGCAAAGCAAAGATACAATTAGTAAAATAGTAACAGAGGCAAAAGAAAGAACTTTACTATTTGATAAAAATTTATTGGCAAAAACACTGATGAGTTTTTACACTGAATTGAAAATTTAAAATAAAAAAAGCAAAATAAACACCTAGTCTATTTTGCTTTTTTATAATAATTAATTTTATATTTTATTCAGTAAATGATCCCATTGCACTGAACTTTTCTATTCTTGTATTTATTAAATCATCCGCATTCATTGCACTAAGTTCATTCAACATTTTATCAATTTCCGTTTTCATAATCACGAATGCTTCAGCAGGATTTTCGTGCGCTCCGCCCAATGGTTCCAGAATAATTCCATCAATCAATTTGTTTTTGTACATATCGTTAGCGGTTAATTTTAGTGCATCTGCAGCTTTTTCTTTAAACTCCCAAGTACGCCACAAAATAGATGAACAACTTTCAGGTGAAATTACCGAATACCAAGTATTTTCCATCATCATCACTCTATCGCCAACACCAATTCCTAAAGCACCACCACTTGCACCCTCCCCTATGATGATACAAATAACAGGCACTTTAAGCACGCTCATTTCTAACAAATTTCTAGCAATGGCTTCGCCTTGTCCGCGTTCCTCAGCTTCTAATCCTGGAGATGCACCGGGAGTATCAATAAAACAAACAATTGGTTTATTGAATTTTTCAGCTAATTTCATTAAACGCAATGCTTTTCTATAACCTTCAGGATTTGGCATTCCAAAATTCCTGAACTGACGTTGTTTGGTGTTTCTACCTTTTTGATGACCAACAATCATGACTGTTTTACCATTAATGGAAGCAAATCCACCAATCATCGCTTTGTCGTCTTTTACATTTCTATCGCCATGTAATTCAACAAAATTATCGAAACAATTTTCAACATAATCTAAAGTATATGGTCTGTCAGGATGACGGCTTACTTGAACGCGTTGCCATCCATTTAAATTACTATACAATTCTTTCTTAGTAGATATAATCTTTTCTTCTAACTCTTTAATAGAAGCGCTTACATCAATTTTACCTTTATCAGCTACTTCCTTAACCTTTTTCAATTGGTCTTCTAAATCCTGTATTGGTTTTTCAAAATCAAAATGTGCCATACTGCAATAATACTAAGCCTTACGTTAAGTTTTAACAAATAAATTTTATATGCTTGTAAATAAGGCTATTTTTTATAAAAAAGGGGTAAAAATAAAGAAAGGACTTGACAAAAAAACAAAAAAGCCTATATTTGCACTCCTTTAAACGAGAGGTTTGTTTAAAAGTTCTTTTAAAAAAATGGTGTGGTAGTTCAGTTGGTTAGAATACCTGCCTGTCACGCAGGGGGTCGCGGGTTCGAGTCCCGTCCGCACCGCAGTAATGGTTTCGTAGCTCAATTGAATAGAGCATCTCACTACGGATGAGAAGGTTCAAGGTTTGAATCCTTGCGAGACCACAAAAAGTAAAATGCCTTGGTTGTTTTAAAACAATCAAGGCATTTTTTTTATTAATTTTTTAGCTAATACAGTTTTACAAAATGTACTCAATTTATTCTAAAAAATTAAAGCGTTTTTAAACTCTTTTTTGATGTTTAGTTTGTTTAAAAAGTGGATTACAAATCTTTTTAACAAACAGTTTTTATTACAAATCCGAACTAGCTGAAAGTAGATTGCAAAAAATACCATAGGTAAATGCTAGGCTGCTGAATTTGATAATTTAACTTGCTCAGCATACTCCAGAGGAGTTAAACCAGTTTTACTTTTAAAAACCCTAAAAAACGATGCAGTAGATTGAAATCCTGAAGACTCTTGGATTTCTTCCATCCGAATTTTTTTTATGATTATTTATTGATTCAACTATCATTGATTTAACATGGTTGATTCTATATTCATTCAATAAACTTCTAAAGTTATCTTCATAATTTGATTTAATGGCATGATACAAATACTTTTTGTTGGTACCCAGTAATTTTATTAAATCGTCTAAGTTGATTTCTGGATTCAAATATAATTTTTTTGTTTCTAATAATTCGCGCAATTCAAAATACAAGTTTGAATAATTGTTATTATTAATTTCATCATTAGTTTTAACAAGAATTATAGGCTCATGGCTAGTTTGTAAATTCAACATTTCAGCTGGCGCACTGTTTGAATCATTTTCAATTACAACAGATTGATCAGTTAAATTAGATATGACTAATTTATTTTTATTATTGCGCCATTCAAGCCATTTTTTTACGGAATTAATTTCATTATCCCAATTTTCCGTGGCTTTAAAAATTAATTTTTTACGTTTATTCTCCAAATATTTATACCCCAAAACAACAAGTATGAGTAAAACAGTTATCAAAATAAATAAAAATAAAAATTGAATGGTGGCTTTATTTTTTGTTTCTGTTAACTTATTTAAAGCTAATTTCTTTTCATTTTCTTCTAACTTAAACTTGATATCAAGTTTATTTAATTCATTAATCCTAATTTTTTCATAATATTTGTTTTTTAAGTCAACAAATTTTTCAAAATATTTAAGCGCATTTTCCTGATCACCAATGTTTCTGAAAGATAAATAAAGTATACTATCTATATAAATTTTACCCGCTAAAATTTCTCTGTTCTTATTGTTATATCTTTCTGCTTTTACACCATAAAAAACAGCTTTGTAATAATCTTTAAAAAGGAAGCTGTTATTTGCCATAATTCTATAGCAATCAATTATATTATGAATATCATTTATGGATAAGGAAATTTTTAAGGCCTCAGCTAAATATTTTTCAGAATTTTTTTTGTCATTAATCATTGCATAAGTTAATGAGAAACGCATGTTTAAGTCAATTGATGCAGCTTCTTTTGGTGAAATTATGTTATTGTTTATCAGATTTTTAGCTGTAAATAAATCATTTAAACTTTCTTTAATTTTACCTAGTCTAACTAATATTCCGGCTCTATTAATTAAAGCAAAAATTTTTTCTTCAATGAAAACTGGATTTTTAAAATTAAAATTTTTATCATTGGAATATTTTATTGATAAGTTTGAATAATACAGCGCCAAATTTAAATTTTGATTCTCATTTTCAATTAAATTGCCCAACGTGTAGTAAGCTCTTACTATTATATATGTTGAATTTATTTTTTTTGCCAGGTTTGCTGCTTTCAATAAATACTGAGTACTGCTATTGATATCAAGGTTTTCCTTATAGCCTATCCCCAATCTTAAATAGGTATAACAAATCAATTCAGAATCATGAACAAATGGGAGCATGTCCAGCGAATATTTCATGAAAAATAATGCTGAATCATTATTACTCATATTTAAGTATGCACGAGTGATACAGTTATTATAAAAAAGCTTTTCTTCATTGGATTTTGCTTTTAATAATTTGAAACGAGCTACTTGAATTGATTTCTCAAATTGGTTGGTTTGATTTAATCGCTCAATCAATGGATCTTCATATTTACTTTGAGCTTGCGTTTTTAAAACACCTATATCACAAATGAGTAAAAGTATAATAAAATATGGGGTTATTAATTTATTCATATTTTAATTTATACAAAAAAAAAAATAAAAATGTTTTACATAATATAAAAATTAATTAAAAATCATATTTTTATTTTTGCTTAAATTTTAAATAGTTTCCAAAAAAGTTATCTAATTATTTTCAAACCAAGCTTGTACATGTTTTTCGGAACTAGGCTTTAAAACTATTTTGTTATCTATATCTAATAAGTACATGGTGGGTGATCCAAATACAAAATAATCTTTAGCGGCTCTAGCTTCCCAGCTTTTTAAATCACAGCTCGACACCCAAGGAAAATCTTTGGCAAATATTTGAAAACTGCTTAAATCTGTATCTAAAGAAACGAATACGATGTCTAATTGATACTTGTTTTTCCAAGTTTCGTAATAAGGCACAAGCTTTGGAATTTCTTCTTTGCATTTGCTACACCAACTGGCACCAAAAACAATTAATTTATAATTTGATTTTAGGTCTGCTAATTGTGTAAAAGGTTTGGTGGCATTTTCAAAAACAATATTGGGCGTTTTATTGCCAATTTTCATGGCCCTGTACATTTCTAATTGCCTTGCAAAATCGTTATTGATGACGCAACTATTTTGAGTCAATAACTTCATCGCCAAATATTCTGATGCATTAAACAAACTGTGTTTTTCAAATAAATTAAAAAGAAATTTTGTCACCTCATTGAGGTGCGCTTCATTGCTTAATAAGTTTGGAATTAAATAATCAATAGAAATTTTCATCTCTTGATAAACAGTATCCAGAGGTGCACCCATGTTTTCTAGTAGCCAAAAATGGCTTTCCAATGCATCTTTTAATAAACCACTTTTATACAATTTGGCTTCGTTATAATTTAAAGACCTAAAAGCCGCAATGGTAGCAGGTATTTCCTTTGGCCTGCTTTTAACAATTGCATCCACTTCACTTAACAATTTACGGGTGGGTAAATACCAATACACAAAAGAATTTGGATCTAATTTTTTTAAATAATCTCTATCCTCACTTTCAATTCTTAATTGTTCTTTAAAAATTGTTTTTTTTATTTTGGAAGACCATTGTAATGTGGTATCTGTCCAATAAATATTTTGCAAATATTGCCAGGCACTTACTACTTGTTGGCGTTTGCTGTGTTGTCTAGCATAGCCTTCAAATATTTTTTGTTCCACACCGCTTATAATTTGAATGCTTTCTGGTATACTAATTAATTCCCCTTTGAGTTTAATTTGATCGTTAGCCAAAACCAAAAAATAAATCTTTTTATCTTCCGACATAATATATCCCATGCCATTATCTTTGTTGCTATAATTTAAAGAAAATTCACCTTGGGCATTCACTTCAGTACTGTCTATGGTATAGCTACTCATATTTTCAAAGCCAATTAAGCTCAATTTTGATCCAGCCATCAATGGGAAGTTTCCTATTATTTTATTTTGTGCATTACAGCAGAAATAAAATATAACAAAAAAAGATGTTAAAAAATATCGTTTGAAATGATTTATCATTAATGGATTTATTATTTGCTACTTAATTAATATCCTTAATAAAATGAACACACCAGTTGTTTAACTGGGTACCAAAATTAGTAGGTAAATTATCAGTATAAAGTGCTGGTGTTATATCTGAATCACGTAAGTTTCCTTTAGCAGAATAAACATTGTACCTTCCTCCAGCAACACCATAAGCGGGAGCAGGTATAGGGGCACTGTTTGTATAGGCATAGGCAATTTTCTTGTTTGCCCCAGTTGGCGTATTGCTAAGCGTAATAAGTATACTTGTTCCATTGCTTGCTAAAGCAACATTGGTAATGGTGGCAGAATTGGTTGCATCAAAATACTCAAAACCATAATTGGCGGTACTCATTACTTTTATAGTGTCAAATTGCAAAGGTGCAACGGGTACGTTAAAATTAACAGTAATCACATTACTAGAAATACTTACAGTTGATGGAGACAATGGCTTCCAAGCTACGCCATCAACCAATACTTTTTTCATTACCTTACCATAATATTCACCTAGTCTTCTAAAAGAATATGCTGTCATGTGGAAATCATGAGTTGCTATGTAATCAAACATATATTTAGGCGTTACTAAATATATTTTTGATGGATTTTCCTCTGCTGCATCAAGTTGACCAATTGGTGTTTTAACCGATGTATAACTAGCACCAGTTGAGCCTGCTCCACCTACACTTGATAATTGACACAAAAACAATGGAATTGCATCTGTTTGTCCAGTAATTTTTCTAATATCTGTTTGATAATCATTTTGTAATCCAACTAAATAAGATTTGTAAGTTGATGCAATATTATTATTATCTGTTTCTCCGTGAACAAATGTAATTGCACTTGCCAAATAAGGACTATTTTGAGATTGTAAAATATTTTTTATCTCACTCATTCTAGATAACCCATAATTATAAACAGATGTACCTTTATTAATTTGCCAAAATGCAGATCCACCTGAACCAGATAAAGTAACAATACTTCTAAAATTATCACCATTAACATTATTGAAAGTGGAATAACTTATATAATTTGCCATTGCACTAGACTTTGTTTCATTGGATGCAGATGTATTAGGCTCTATTAAAGGGATTAAACTTGTAACATTAGATTGATTATTTATCTTTTTATTAGAATAAGGTTGGGTAAGAGTAATTGGATTACCACAACAACCCAGCGAAAGACTTTGCCCTGATGTTAAAATTTGATGATATACATTATTATTTACAATTGTTGTTGGAGTAGCTGATAATAATGTACTGAGAACAGGAGTGTTTCCAGACACAATAGCTTTTACCATAAAATTATACACAACACCATTTGTTAAACCCTCCACTGTGGCTCCTGCTGTAGTGCTTACCCCATCTGGATAGGTAGTCCAATTAGTATTGTTTGTATTTAGCTTGTAATAGATTTCATAATCAGTAGCATTTGTAATGGCATTGAATTGTATTAAAACCTTTCCATCTTGAGGATAAGGTATCAAGGTTAGTGATTCTGAATTAAGGGTACCTTTTATGCAACGAACCGACAAGCCATTGCTTCTATTTGAGTATATTGCACTTAAAATATTACTGCCTATGGTATAGCCAATAGAGCTAATTCCACTAGTGCTTTGGGTCCAATAGGAGCCTGTGCCACCTGTATTTGTGAGTGTCCCAGAAGTAGCATTACGTGTGCCAGGTGTTACCAATTTAAAACCACCATTAGGACCGTTACTAAAAGCAGTGGAGCTATTTGATATTAAGTACGAATTGAATTCTGATTCAAACTCGGCAGATGTTGGTAAACGAAATCCCGTTGGACAGGGATTATTGATATCAGTTCTGTATTGCCATAAGTTATTGTTTTGCAAACTTAACCAATCATATGGAGTACTAGCATTAGTTATAAATAAAGCATTAGTTGATGTAGTAGTAGATGACAAAGTAGAACTTGTTCCATTTATGGGAGAACCAGCTGTACTAGCACTCCAACTGATAGAAGCATGGCCATCATTTCCTCGGCCCCATTGGTACAAGCATCCATAAGCATAGTTATCTGTGGAAGAAGTTGCGGCTCTTTTAGCCCCCAAGTTTCTATCCATCCAAATTTTCCCAGTGGAAGAAGTAAGCTCTAAATATTCAAAAAATCCCGTACCATCACAAACCGCATTACCATCGATTGCATAAGTGGTTACAGCGTTGGCTACTGCAGCTGAAGAAGTACCTGCAGAATTGCTAGCTAATACAGAAAAGGTATAACTTGTTCCACTTAATAAACCTGTAAAAACATAATTTAATGCAGAACCCGTAAACGAAAAACCGCCAGGTGAAGCTGTTACTGTATAACTACTAATACCACTACCTCCGTTGTTTAATGGAGGTGAAAAGGATACAGAGGCACTGGTATAGCCTAAAACTGTGGCAACAGCATTTGTTGGCGCAGAGGGAACAGTTAACGCTGTAACTATAGTTCCCGCACTGTTTACCCAAAGGTTACCGTTAAAAATTTGCAAAATACCATTGGTAGCACAATCTGTACACCATACCTGCAAACCAGCCGTCGGATTGGTAATGGCATTCCTTTGCAACAATGTCATTTTAGGTAGTAAAAAACCTTTTGAACCACTAGTAATATCTAGTTTGGCTGATGTATTTGGATTTAAAGTTCCTATTCCAATTTGGGAAAAAGAATTATGCGTTATAAATATAAACACAATGAATAATGTTAATTTTCTCACAGAAATATTTACTTAAATAATTTTTTTAATTTTTAATACATCGAACTGACAAACCATTATTTTTATATGTAAAAGTGTTGTTTGATCCAATAGCTGTAGGAGTAATAGAAAAATTACCATCATTGGTATGATAATATCCACTACCACCAGCTATTCCAGTTAAATTTCCTGTATTAACTCTGCGACCAGCTACTGGCAACTTAGTTACAGCATTAGACCAAGAAGTAGCATTAGTACCTACATTATAGGTATTACTAAACATATTATTAACTTCAGCAACTGAAGGAAGTCTGTAACCCGAAGGACAAGGATTATTAATTCCTGTAATGCCTTGCCAACGAGTTTCGGGGCTTGGTGCAGTAGTCATCCATGAATCATTATTAGTACCAGCATTAATAAATAATGCGTTTCCAGGACTTGTGCTACTAGATAATGTAGTAGTTACTCCATTTACTGTTGCACCACTAAATGATGAAGTCCAATCAACAGAAGCATGACCATCATTGCCTCTACCCCATTGATAGAAACAACCGTAAGCAAAATAATCGTTATAAACTGTAGCGGCACGGCTAGCGCCTAAGTTTCTGTCCATCCAAGTATAGGTTACCCCATTAAAAGTATGCGTTACATCTTTTACTACTGTAGGACGTGTGCCATCACAAATTGCAGTACCACCAAAAGGCGGAGCCATATTGGCTATAGCGCCAGCATTAGTTCTCCATTGTGTTCCATCAAAAATAGATGTTTCTCCTGCACCTGAATTACAATTACTGCACCACACAGTTAAACCCGAGGCTGCAGCCGAAGGTTCTAAGGCATTTCTTTGAGTATAAGTAAATGAAGCTAAACCTGAGGCAGCTGCACCTGCAGCATTCACCCAAGAAGTACCATTGTAAATTTGAAATTCACCTAAAGTTCCCAAACCACAATTGGTGCAATATACTTGCAGCCCAATAGTGGTAGTCATTGTGGTTCTTTGATCATAGGTTACCCGAGGCAACAAAAACCCTTTAGTGGCGCTAGTTACATCCAACTTAGCAGAGGCCTCAGGGCTGGAGGTACCAATACCAACTTGAGCAAAGCTGATGGTAGTTAGCAATATAATTATTGAAAATAATATTAATTTTTTCACAGAAATATTTTCTTAAATAATTTTATTAATTATTAATTTTTAATACATCTAACAGATGCTCCATTATTAGCATATATATAAGTGCTAGAAGCACCAGCACTTGTTGAATTTATAGAAAAATTTCCATTAGCAGTATGATAATAGCCGCTAGAACCATTTCCTATAAAACTTCCCGAATTACTTCTAATACCCGCTACAGGCAACCTTGTTATAGCATTAGGCCAAGAAGTAGCACTTGTACCTACATTATAAATATTATTTATCATAGCATTAAATTCTGCACTTGTAGGAATTCTATAACCTGTAGGACATGGATTATTCAAAGCATTAACCCCACCCTGCCAACGTGTTTCGGGATTCGGTACACTGGCCATCCATGACGAAGTACCATTACCCGGATTAATAAATAATGCATTGCCAGGACTTGTGCTACTAGCTAATGTGGAAGTTACTCCGGTCGCTGCAGCACCAACATTAGATGACGAATGATTCATAGAAGCATGGCCATCATTGCCTCTACCCCATTGATATAAACAACCGTAAGCAAGATAATCATTGAATGTTATTGCAGCACGGCTAGCACCTATATTTCTGTCCATCCAGGTATAAGTTATTCCATTATAAGTATGGGTTACATCTTTTACTACCGTAGGGCGTGTGCCATCACAAATTGCAGTTCCACCAGTGAGCGGAGCCATGTTGGCTATTGCACCCGTACTATTTGTCCAATTAGTACCATTGAAAATGGATAATTCACCCGCTCCAGAATTACAATCGGTACACCACACTTGTAAACCCGCTGCACTTGTTGCCGGTTCAATCGCATTTCTTTGGGTAGCAGTCATTCTTGAAGTTAAAAACCCTTTGGTGGTAGATACCAATTCCAATTGGGCAGAACCATTTGCAGAGCTAGCACCTATTACAATAGGGTTAGTTCCTCCGGTAGTGCTATTACCTGCGGTAATCACACTGGTTGTTGCACCACCTATAAGATTTGTCCAAGCAATACCATTGTATATTTGGGTTTCACCATTCGCGCCACAATCTGAACACCATATTTCTAAACCCGCTACAGGTGAAGAAATTACATTGCGCTGCGATGCAGTCATTCTGGGAGGTAAAAAACCTTTGGTGGTAGAGCTAATTTCTAATATGGCAGCACTGTTTGGGTTTGTAGTACCTATACCCACTTGCGCTTGCGCCTGTATGACTGTAAATAATGTCAGGGCAAAAAATATTTTATATGTTGTTTTCATTTTCTTTTTTTGTGATTGTTTTTTATCCTTTTAAAAAGTTTAATATTAATTTTTGATACATCGAACCGATAAAGAAATATTTTTATAAATATAACTGCTCGAACCAGCACTATTAGAAGCAGTAGAAAAATTCCCACTAATAGTGTGATAAATTCCCATATTATTCATATTTAAAAGAGAACCTCCATTAAGTCTATTACCAGCTACAGGCAATTTTGTTGTAGCATTAGACCAAGAAGTAGCATTTGTACCAACATTATAGATATTATTTATCATAGCATTAAATTCTGCAGATGTCGGAATTCTATAACCCGCAGGACAAGGATTATTTAAAGCATTTACACCACCCTGCCAACGTGTTTCGGGGTTCGGTGCAGTAGTCATCCAGGATACACTGCCATCAGTACCTGCATTAATATATAATGCGTTTCCAGGACTTGTAGTACTAGACAATATTGTAGTTACTCCATTTGCTGCTACACCACTACTTGATGAAGTCCAATTAATAGAAGCATGACCATCATTGCCTCTACCCCATTGATATGAACAACCGTAAGCAAGATAATCGTTATATACTGAAGCGGCACGGCTAGCGCCTAAGTTTCTGTCCATCCAAGTATAGGTTACCCCATTATAAGTATGCGTTACATCTTTTACTACTGTAGGACGTGTGCCATCACAAATTGCAGTTCCACCAAAAGGCGGAGCCATATTGGCTAAAGCGCCAGCAGTAGTTCTCCATTGTGTCCCATCAAAAACAGATGTTTCTCCTGCACCTGAATTACAATCACTGCACCACACAGATAAACCTGAGGCAGCAGCTGAAGGTTCCAAGGCATTTCTTTGGGTATAAGTTAATGATGCTAAACCAGAGGCAGCTGCACCTGCA
The DNA here is from genome assembly GCA_947456185.1 of Bacteroidota bacterium. Classification (GTDB taxonomy): domain Bacteria; phylum Bacteroidota; class Bacteroidia; order UKL13-3; family UKL13-3; genus JAAFJM01. Next base: position 40,916 of record CANGPW010000005.1, read on the forward strand.
GCATTCACCCAAGAAGTGCCATTGTAAATTTGCAATTCACCTAAAGTTCCCAAACCACAATTGGTGCAATATACTTGCAGCCCAGTAGTGGTAGTCATTGTGATTCTTTGATCATAGGTTACCCGAGGCAACAAAAACCCTTTGGTAGCACTAGTTACATCTAACTTAGCAGAGGCCTCAGGACTCGAAGTTCCAATACCCACTTGTGCATTTACTTTGAAAAACATCAAAAGAGAAAGCCCTAAGCTGAGTATGGTTGTGCGTATAATATTAAAATGGATTTTCATATTTCTTCTTTTATTAAATTATGATTTAAAGAATTGTTGTTTCTTCTTTTTTCTTTCTTAATCGTGCCGCGCCATAAGCTAAACCTGCAACTAATAAAATAGAGATACCACCATCTACTGGAACATCCTCTGGTTCATCTCCAAATCCTCCTGTTGTACTTCCTGGTTGTGCTTTAGCAGCGTAAGTCATGCATACTAAAATTGCTAATATTGATATTATTTTTTTCATATTTTTAATTAGTTGATAGTTGATGGACCATAGACCATACTACTTGTTTACTATGGTCTATTTACTATGGTCTACTTCACAAATTTTACTGTTTGATTAAATCCGTTTTGGTTGGTAATGGTAACAAAATATACACCATTGCTTAAGCCTTCAATGTTTAATTTTGAATCAGTTCCAATCATGTTGGTATTCATTAATTGTTGGCCTGAAACATTGGTAATACTCACATAGGAATTTTTAAAATTGGCATTGTTCAAATTAATGTTCAAAACATCTGTTGCAGGATTTGGATATACATTAAGTTTGGTATTTAATACCAAAGCTTGTTCTAAATTAGTTGCACTATTTTTAAATACCAATTCAAATCGGTTATCTACCTTAGATAAGGGATCAATTACCACACTTAATTTTTTATCTTGATCAATGGCCGTAGTTGTATTCAAATATATATCATTTAAATAAATAGATACCCCTGCATCAAAGCCCGAAACTTGGGTTATATCTAATTGGTATGTTCCAATGGTATTTCCCCATACCGATAATGGAATGGTTTTTTCAGTATAGTTATTTGAAATAAAATTAATGGCTGCATATTTTTCAACACCTACTACAGAAGAAACATTGACCGTAGCGTTTGCCAATTTGCTAAAATCTTCACTTTCTAAAAATTCATCATTGAATTTTGAACCAAATACTATTAAAGTTTCATCAATATTGGCACTGTCTTGTGTTAATTTTATTCTTAATTGATTACTTGGAGTCGTTTTTAATAATAAGGTAGTAGGTGCTGTTAAGGTTTTAACTGACTCTGTACATGTCAATACAGGTGAAGAACCAGTAGCTTTCACAAAAAACCCTTGTCCTGAACCAATTACACTACCACCGCCATTAAGCGATGTAAGAGTAAGTCCAGCTGATGCATCACTGGTTAAAAGTGAATAAGCATATGAATTAGTAGATGGTCTATATATGGCTACACCTGTTCCAACATTGGTTTTTGTCCATCCTGATGCCGACATCCAATCAATATTACATGGAAAAGGATTACCTACTAAATTCCATCCTTGACCACCGCTAGTGGTATAAGTAACAGGTAAAGAAACTGGACTAGAAGGATAAGAACCATTCACCCAAATTGTTGTGGCATTATTGGTAGTATTAAAAGTTGTTAAACTAATACTTCTATCACCTCTTACAAATACTCTATATCCTTTTCCATTTATTAAATTGGTACTACCATCAATGTTGGACCATTTGGCTACATCGTTAATGGTTCCTGTGGTATTGGTTTCATTATAAAAAAAAGCAGATTTTGCATTGTTAGTTGAGGCATCTACCGTTCCAGTTGGGCCAGTAATTTGAATTCCTCTTCCAGAGGTGTTTCCTCCATTGTCACGCCATTGTGAAGTAATGCTACCCACAACAGGAGAAGCCAAAAAGCGGTATCTTCTTCCATTTGCTGGAATGTATCTTTCAACTGTTAAATTACCACTGATGATACCTGTTGAAATACCTATACATGCAGTTCCATTGCTATCAGACTTTAACGTTAAGAATCCACCGGTTGTTAAGGTTGTACCTGAACCTACTATAACTGTTCCTGGGCTATTACCTCCAGTAATGTTAAGTGCATTACCCAATGTAGCGTTAGCAGTTCCGGAAATGGTTAAATTTTTCAATACATTGGTAGTTCCTAAAGTGGTTTGGTCAAAATAATAAGTACCACTTGTACTTGTTCCGCCAATTATTAAATTGGAAGTACTAGAACCTTTGATGGTTCCTGTACCTGATGATGAACCTCCATTCAAGGTCGCAGTTGCACCTGGTGCAATAATAAGATTGCCTGCATTTGTAAAGGTTTCAGCAACAAATAAATTTTCACCGCTTGATAAGTTAATTTCTGCTCCAGAAGTAATGTAAAGCTGGGCATTTGTGAGGATTGGAAATAATAAACAAAAAGCAATAGTAATTTTTTTCATATTTTTTTCATTTTGATACAACAAATAATGTGTAATTTTCAAAAAAAATAGCTCTTAAATAAGAGAATTAGATTTTATTATTAATAAAGTATATAAATAATAGTTTTTAAATTATTTATTTTAAAAGTATGATTATGATATAATTTTATATTTTCATATATTTCAAAATCAGTGTATTAAATAATTGCTATCAAATAAGATAAATTCCAAATATGGTAAATATAATTTTTTTGATACAAATTTATATTTTATACTATTCAAATTATTGGATTCAATGGATTGAAAATGTTATTAAATTACTTTTTTAAGAGTAAATTATTTCTTTCTCTTGCGTTTCAGTTATGGTTAATATATGGTAGGGGAAATAGTAACCAATCTTTTAAACTGGCTTTCTCATGAAGAATTCCCATAAAGCATATGGTAATATTTAATTCAAAAATTTAATATAAAATCAGAAAAACATACAAATTTATTTAATCCTTGATACAACGAATTGCACAACCTGCAGCTCTATATGGGTCTTGATAAAAGTATGCTGATATTCCAAAAAACTCAAATTTGTTTGCATAATAAACTGAATTAGTTAAGCTAACCGTTGAAGTCCAATATTCAGCGGCATCATTACTCCCAAAACTATTATATACATTTCCATCGGTACCTCTATAACCCGATAATGGTAATTTCAATGTTGAGCTAAACGCACTAGTTGCTTTATTTGCCAACCAGGTATTCTTCTCTGCAGTAAAATCATCATTAGTAGGAACTCTAAATCCACTAGAACAAGGATTATTGATGCCATTATAACCTTGCCATAAGTTGTTGTTTTGTGTGGTTCTCCAATCTAAACTACCAATTATAAAATTACCATGTCCTGGATTATCTGTTGTAGATTGAGTGGATGTGGTGCCAGAAATACCAACCCGCGATGTTTGAGATCTAAGTTGGTGTCCATCAGCACCTCTACCCCACTGAAACAAATCTCAATATCCATAAGAATCATTGGATGTATTTGCAACTCTTGTTGCACCCAAGTTACGGTCAAGCCAACATTTTGTTCCTGTAGAATAAGTTTTTGAAATTGTTCCATATTTTACGCTAGCACCATTATAAGTAAATGTAACCGTACTGGTCCCACAGATAAAAGCACCCGCGGCTGTTTCACCTATCAAGTTAGTCCAAGCATTATTGCCATTATATACTTGCATTTCTCCTGCTGGGCCACAATCTGAACACCATATTAATAATCCTGCCACGGGAGTTACAATTGCATTTTTTTGGGTATATGTCATTCTTGGAAGTAAAAAACCTTTAGTTGAGCTATTTACATCAAGTATAGCATGTGCATTTGGTATAGTTGTTCCAATACCAACTTGCGCAAAACTAATGTTACATAACAAAGTTATTATTGAAAATAAAATTATTTTTATCATTTTATTGAGTTACGGGTTTGCAAGTTATGGTTTTTCAAACTTACCTTCCCATTTTTAGCACTTAAAAATAATAAAATATTTTTTTTAACTTTATTTAATTATAAACATATACAAAGCTGGCTTATCAATTTATATATCAGTTGGTTCGGATTATAAATCCAAGTCAGCATTTAATGTAATCTAAACTAATTCTAAACTTTTTTATATCTTCTTTCAATTTACTTTGTATTTTACAGCAATTAATTGGCTTAAGGAGATTTATTTTAAAGAATAGCTATTTTACAATGTACGTGTTTTTAGTAATTTTTATTAATATTTTTACGTAGTAAGATAGATCAATCTAATTTTAGGTATATGTTTAGGTTTAAATTTTCGATTGATTTTTTCATCACAGTCTATTTTTCCAATTTTGTTTCCAATAGAAATTAAATTATTTAAAATTTTAAAATCGTCAAATGTAATACTCCAGATTAAGCTGGGCGAAATTTTCTCAATAAGGTAGGTATTTTGTTGATTAGATAACAAATAATCATATACTGAATTAAAACAACCTGCAAAACCAAATTCAAATACTATGTTAGTACTATTAAGAGATAATTTATTTCTAATAAATCCATTTTCTAAATAGGAGAAACTGTTTTTATTATTTCCAATATCCAAAAAAATAGTATTATTAATTTGATCATTGCTAACGCTAAATTCAGGAGAGAATAATTCCCAATTTGTTTTAGAAAAGGGAAATGATTTTGCAACATTTAATTTTAAATCATTCATGGTTTTATAATTTTTATTTATTTCAAAATTATCTGTCTAATAGTTATTTACTTGTCTTAAAAATGATATTTTTAAAAACTATCAAATTATTTTTTAAAAGTTATTTTTTGATATTTAAAGTAGTAATATTATAATAGTACAGGAAAATTTGATAGGATAAATTATACTCCTAAAACAATAATTTTCTTAAAGCAACTATTTCGTGTGTATTATTGAATGAGTTGGAAAGATTTTGCATACTTCCTTTGAATTTTTTAACATTTAAAATGCTACAAAATATTTTTCTATTGATATTATTTTATATAAATATAGGTATTTATAAAGCTGATTATAAATCCTTATAATATTTGGCTCAAATTATAAATCACGAACCAGCTGATTAATAATAACACCTACTCTGCCCTTCCTTTTAGGAAGGGTTAAATTAAGTTGCAATAAATTAACATCTATACCTGTAAATAAATGCCAGTTATTTGTCGAACTAAGGCTTTACGAAGGCTGTGTCAGCATGTTAACAGTTCAAATGGAATGGTTTAGATACCACCTACTAAAAATCAAGGTATTTTTTTTTAATTTTAATAAATAACTTTAAATTTATTGAAATTATCGACTTTTTGTAACACATTGCAACACAAATATGATTAATCAAAAAAAGTGTGAGCATTGCAATAATTGGACAGATGGCAAAAAAGCTTTTTGTGATACTTGTGGTGGAATTTTAGACTTTAAATATCGTAAAGAAAGAGACGATTTGGAAAAAGAATTGGGAAACGTTCCAATGCTTTTTGAATATGTTAAAATAAAAAATGCTGAAAATAATAAGTTACTGTTCCTAATTGAAAAAGCAATTCATGGAGGACAAGCAATTATTTTTGCAATAATTACATTGGTTACATTTATCATATTGGCATTACCTTTATAAATTATGACTCCTCAAAACAAATATTTCTATTTTTATATTGCCATTTTATTATGGATGACTCACTCTATATTATTAGCTGCAAAAATTCATGTTCAATTTTTTGATAACTATTTAGATGATTTAACATTATTACCCATCCTATTAGGTATTGCCTTAATCATTCAAAGGAAAAAAATTTCAAAAAATAACGAATATAAATTCAACCGTGTTTTAATTGTATTTGCTTGCTTATACTTTTGTATCATGTTTGAGTTGGTAATACCGCATTTTAGCAAAAGTTTTACTGCAGATTGGCTTGATTGTATTGCTTATGGATTGGGTGCCTTATACTTTGATCGTTTGATTAACAAATAGCATTTGCAAAAAGAAGTTTTAAAAAACTTACTTTATCGTTTCTTCAATATTCCTCAACTTATTTTCGCATAGTTTTACAAGCTCTTTGGCTTCTATCAGTTTTACTGAAAGCGTTTCTAAATCTATTTCGTTGTTTTCCATTTGCGCTACTATTTCTTCTAGTTTTTGTTGCACTTGGCTGTATGTTATTTCTTGTGTCATTTTTGATTTATTGAATACAATATTGAAAGATTTGAAGATTGAAAAATTACAAAATTACAAAATTTAAAGATTAAAAATTATATTTAGTTATTGTTAATTGTCTATTGCTTATTGTCTATTGCTTATTGTCTATTGCTTATTGCTTCCTTCTACAAACTCAGGATGACATATTTCTAATTATCTATTGCTAATTGCCTATTAATCATTGCTTATTACTCATTCCACATCAGAAATAATGCTTACAATTTTAGTGTTTTTAATATACGTTTCTATTTCATTTCCCTTTTGCAATTGAGCAACATCACTAATAATTTTATTATTTAATTTCACCAAAGCATAGCCTTTTTTCAATACATTTTCAGGGTCTAAACTTTGAAGTAATCGTTTTAAATTTACTAAATTTTGCTTGGCTCTGTCTATTTTTAAAGCAATGTTTTGTTCTATTTGGTTAAACTGATACAATAAATTATTTTCAAACATATAATTATGGTCAACTATGTGAGCTGCAACTTTGGTAGGTGTTTTTAATTGGCGTGCCATTAAATCGACAATGGAAGTATTTCTATCGTGGCCAATTCCGGTAAAAATAGGGATAGGAAAGTTGGCTACTAATTTAGCTAATTCATATTGTTCAAAAGGTTTAAAATCGGTTTCGCTCCCTCCTCCCCTTACCATTGCCAAACAATCGTAATGCACGTTACTGTTTATAATTTTCTCAAATTGTAGGATGATATTTTCGTGTGCTTTATCGCCTTGAATTTGACATAAATACTCATCTACTTCAAAGGCATAACCATAATTATTATTCAATAATTCGTTATTAAAATCTCGTTGTCCGTCAGAATTTTGAGCAGTAATTAAAGCAATTTTTTGAATAACAACTGGCAATTTTAGTTTTTTATTGGGTGTAAAATATTGCTCTTCGTCTTCAGTAATTTGTCCATTACTTTCATCTACTAATCGTTTTAAAGTAGCTTGTTTTTGCAACTCAATTTGACCCAAAGCAAAGCTGTTATCAATTTCCAATACATCAAAACTTAAGCCGTATTTGATACTATATTTTACTTTTACTTTGCAAATAATTTGCAATCCGTTGGCAAAATGTTGTTGAGTTAAACGCTCAAATTGTTCAATAAATACATAACCTTGGCTCCAAGCTGTAGCTTTCATTTCGGCTATAATTTCCGTATCTTTTTTTTCTATTAGTTTTAAAAAACACCAACGTTTCGATTCGTATTTTTTTACATCTGTAATTTCAGCTTTTATCCAAAATGTTTGATAACCAAACTGACTTTGTAGGGTTTCATCTATTTTATAAAGTAACTGTGAAAGATTTATTGCCTGCATGTTTTTGATTGATAGATTGAAAGATTACAAAATTAAAAAATTATAAGATTACATTCCGATAAATCGGGAGAAATATTATTTCCATTGTATAGTGGAGATATTTATTTTTTAAAAGTTGTAATCAAATTAAATAATTAAATAATTAAATAATCTCCACTAAGTCATACAATGTAAAAATGTTTGTTGAAAACAATGTGCAATAATACTATTATTTTTAGTAATATTGTGCTAAATATTTTAGCATGAGCAAAATTTCAAGTAATATTAAGCATTTAAGGCAAATAAAAAAATGGTCGCAAGAACAATTAGCTGTGGCTTTGGATAGTTCACGAGCTAGAATTGGTTCGTATGAAGAAGAACGTTGCGACCCGCCCGTAGAAACCTTAATTAAGATTTCGAACTTGTTCCATATTTCTATCGATACTTTGGTAAAATGCGATTTACGAACCACAGAAAGTACTTCTTTTATCACCGTTGGCGAAAACAGAATTTTGTTCCCCATTATGGTTGATAAAAACAACAACGATTTGGTGGAAGTGGTAACGGCAAAAGCTTCTGCTGGCTATTTAAATGGATATGCCGATCCTGAATATATTGAAAGTTTGCCTTTAATGAATTTACCTTTTAGGGTAATAGGCAAGCACCGGGCGTTTCCTATTAAAGGCGATTCGATGCCGCCACTTAAAGATGGAAGTTATGTAATTGGAAAGTTTGTAGAATCGATAAAAGACATGAGAAATGGAAGCACATATGTTTTAATTACCCACGATGAAGGTGTGGTTTATAAACGTGTATTCATAACCGATAATAACTTGCTACTTGTTTCTGATAATAAAAACTACGAACCTTATTCCATTCATGCGGCTTCACTTGTTGAAATATGGGAGTTTGTGTGTAATTTAAACATGAGCGATACCAAAGAAGAAGAGTTAAATTTGGATAGCATAATGGCCATGTTGCGCAGCATGAGGGTAGAGATAGAAAGTTTGAAAAAAAATTAGTTGAGTTATTTTTTGTAACTCTTTTTTCTTTTTCTTCTTTCTTTTTCCATTGCTTAAAAAGAAATCCTGCCTTGCAGGGCTAGACAAAAATATGCTTCCACGCAAAGGACAGAGCTGGCCCGCTCCCGATGCATCGGGATTGTCATGCCAACGCGCGCTGTTAATGGAATAGAATTACTATAAAAAAATAATTTTTCGTGATTTGTTTTTATGCTATTGAAATTATTGATAAAATAAATAAAACAGAAAAAAGGGATTGAATATAAGCTGCGATTCAACCCTTTCAATGTTAGTTTATTTTTTACATTTATAACCGTGGGTTGCTAAACATGGCTATTCAAATTAAACGCTTTCAGAGTTTTCAAGTGCAAGTAATTCAGGATTTTTAAACTTAACTTTGTCAAAGTTTTAAACTTTGACAAAGTATCAAAAATCAACATCCAAAAATCAACATCCAACATTCAACATCCAACATTCAAAATCCCCTTATTCCTCCGACTTGTTTTTTGTTTTCATCAAAATACTGTAAGCACCTTTGGTTACTATATTTTTAGCTGCTAATTTTTCTGCATTTAAAATTTCAATAAATCCTTTTTCGGCACTTCCTGTGCTTACTGAAACCATTTCAAAATTGTTATTATCTTTTTCTACAAACACATATTGACTATTTTCAAAACGAACAACTGCCTCTTCGGGCAATACCAATGCATCATTCTTTTTCAATTCAATTTCGGCATTCATATACATTCCTGGCAAAAGCGTTTTATCATAATCTAAAAAGTGGCAATGCACTTCCGTTATTCTATCAGCCGAAATGGTTTTACCTACCAAAATAATTTCGCAAGGATGCTTTATATTAGGTTTATAGTTGGTATATGCCACTAATTTTTGTCCAATAACAATTTGCGCTAAATCCTTTTCAAATATGGTTAATGCTAAGTGTATGTCGCTTGGATTTACCAATTCAAAAAGCACTTCACTTGGCTGCGTATATTTACCAATATTTACATTTACTAAGGTTACAAATCCGTTAATTGGCGAATAAATATTGATACTTTTTGAAATGTTATTTTCATTGATTGTTTCAGGATTGATGCCAATCAATTTCAGTTTTTCAGAAAGTGCTTTTACCATTATTTTTTGTGTAGAAAATTCCGCTTCCGTTTGCTGAAAAACTTTATCACTACTTGCTTTACTTTGGTTCAATTCCTTCTGACGGTTATATTCACTGGTGCTATAAACCAATTTTGCTTTAGCCATTAAATAATCTTGTTGAATTTGAATATACTGTTGATCTTCCATTACAGCTATTACTTCACCTTTGCTCACATGCATGCCTGGCAACAATTTAGTTGATTTTAAATAACCACCCAAAGGCACACTTACCGATACCATATTTTGTGGCGGAACATCTATTTTTCCATTTACTTTTAAAATACTTGAAAGCGTTATTTGTTCCAATTTTCCTAAACCAATATTCGCATTTTTTATTTGGTCGTTGGTTAAGTTCACTATCGTTTCTACCGCAGATTCAGCTTCTTTTTCTGCGAGTTTTGAATTGCCACAGGCAAAAAAAGTAGTTACGATTACTAGTAATAAAACGGTTTTTATTTTTTGCATCTTGCCTATTGCCAATTGCTTATTGTCTCCTTCGATTCCGCTCAGGATAACATCCAAATTTATCGGGAGCATATTGTTTGATGATAGTGGCCAAAAGCCAGCAGCTAGTTGCTTATTTTTCATTTTCTAAAATGTGTTTGTTATTTGATAAAATGTTTTCTTGAGTCCATGCTATTTGATGAACAAATTTTTGTTTTCTTTCGATGCAATTTTTAACATTGCAAAGGTTGCATTGGGAAAATAGACAACCATCTATATGAATAAAAAATTCAACCCGATCGTCAAAATGTTTTTTCAATAAATCGGTTAAAGTATCTAAAATATCATGTGCTTGATTTACGTTAATATAAAACGGAACCGTTAAATGACAATCTATATGGTAATTTCCAGCATAATTTATAACACGCATATTATGAACGTCAATGCAATCATTTTTCCTATTATCGTTCAGTACTTTTATAATGTCAGCTATAATTTCTTCATCCGTTTCATCCATCATTCCTGAAAGCGATTTACGAATAATTTTGTAGCCTGTATAAATTATAATGAAAGCAAAAATGATGGCTGTTAAACTATCAATCCATGCAAATCCTGTAATTATAATTAATCCCAAACCTACTAATAAACCAAGAGTTGAATAGGTATCAGATTTTAAATGCGCACCGCTAGCAATGAGTATGGGCGAGTTTTCTTTTTTTCCTTTTGTTACACATAAATGTCCAACAAAATAATTTACAGCCGAAGTGATCGCTATCAAAATCAAACCATAGTCTAACTGTTTTAATTCATGCGGATGAATAAAATTATCAATGGCTTCATAAATAATAATTAGTCCAGCAAAACTGATTAAAAAACCTTCGAAAGCCGATGAAATAAACTCCACTTTTCCATGTCCGTATGGATGTTCTTTATCCTTTGGTTTAGATGACAAAATAATGCTGTACAAGCCTATAAAACCTGCAATTACGTTCACAGTACTTTCTAAAGCATCGGTTAAAATAGCAACTGATGAAGTTAGCATCCAAGCAACAATTTTCATAGCAAATAACACAACGGAAACCGCCACTAATATTTGCTGCATTTGAATGGAATTTACCTTTTGTTTTTGCATATTATTTATTGCTTAAATAATTTAATTGAATAATGCTTTCGTTTAAATTATAAACACCATTTAAGTATTCATTTTTAATAGCAATTGCCTGATTGGTGAGCATCACCCATTCTATATAATTGATATCGCCATTGGCAAATTGTTGGTTAGCGGTTTCTATAATAAGTTGGGCGTTATTCAAAGTTTTACTTTCGTAAATAGTAATTGTTTTAAAATAATTTGAATACTGCGCATTGGCTTTATTCCATTCTGCATTCATTAAATTAGTTTCCGTTTTTAACCTGTTTTCAGCCATTAATTGTTCTAATTTTGAATCACCAATTTTGGCATTAAACGATTTGAAAAACAATGGAATTCCTAAACCAATTTGTGCTGCCTGAAAGCGTTTTTCATAACCATAAGCTACATTATCAGCCCCAACTCCTTTTATACTCATATTGCTGTATGCAAGCGTTAATTCTGGCAATAAACGCGCTTTTTCCAATCGTGTGTTTACCAAATAATACTGTTTTTGCTGTTGCAATAATTTAATGGATGGATGGTTTCCAATTACGTTGCTATCAGCAGTATTTGAATTATCCATTTTAAAATTATCATCACTTGGAATATAAGCTATTGAAGTATTCAAAAGCAATTGAAACTGCATCAACAATAATTCCATATCGGTATTCAGCTGATTCAATTGGATGCTAATTTGCGCCCTTTGATTTTCGGCTGTGGTATATTCTAACACATTGCTTTCACCCGATTTAAAACGAGCAGTAGCCTTTGTTAAAAAACCAATATACATGCTATCGTTGCTTTGCAATAATTTTTGTTTTTGCAATAAAAACAAGTACGTATAAAATGTTTGTCGAACTTGTTTTTTTAGTTCTACTTCTTTCAAAGCCACACTCATATTACTGCTTTTCCAAAGCGATTTTAATGCACTTTTTTGATAGGAATAAACGCTTGGAAAATTCAAATTTTGAACAATTCCAAAACGTGTATCGTTATAAATGCTATTAATTTGTCCGTACTCTGCATTCAACATTGTTTGTGGTATATTGGCTCCAGTACTAATCAACTTTTTCTGATAATCAGCTTTCAGTTTTTCGTTTTTTACATTTAGATTATTATTTAAAGCGCTGTCAATTGAAGCTTGTAATGTGATTGTATTTTGAGCATTTGTGAATTGGCAATTGGCAATAAGCAATAGGCAAATAACAATTGGCAAATAACAATTGGCAATACAAATTTTCAGTTTTGTGGTTTTTATGATTTTTTCTTGCAAATTACTATTTTCATCCCGATTTAACGAGAGCATATTCATTTTTCTTTTTTTCATTTTCAATATTTTTCAGGATTGTTAATCATGTGATTTAATAATTTACCAACTTCATCGTTTTTATTAAGTAAATCATTTTTAGTTTGTTCATTAATATATTTCGTTGCATATGCAAAGTCAATCCAAACATTTGTTTCATAATTTTCGGCATCGCAATCGGTTAATTTAGAAATAAAATGAGCGGGGTATCTCTTTTTTCTATATGCTTCCGCAAGATTTGCACAAACACTTCGAGATGATCTTCTTACTTGATCAGTTAAAGAATATTTTTCTTCTGAAGGAAATATTTTACTAATTTCAAATAAAGCCATTGCTTGTTCAAAAGCTTTTTTATATAAAGTTGTTTCCTTAAAATTCCTTACACTCATTTTCTGTAAAATTTAAAAGTAATAATATTTTTTATTGCTTATTGCATTTTGCCAATTACTCGTTGCTTATTGTTTGGTGCCCGTTGCCTATTGCCCTTTGCTTATTGCCGATTGTTTGCTGCCTATTGTTCTTTTAGTTTCATAATTCTCCAGCAATACATACAAAATTGGTAATACAAATAATGTTAACAGCGTTGCAATCATTAATCCTCCAATAACTACAGTGGCTAATGGACGTTGAACTTCGGCACCCGCACCGCTACTAATTGCCATAGGTAAAAATCCTAACGAAGCAACAAACGCAGTCATTAACACCGGACGTAATTTTATTTTAGTTCCCATCAAAACTCGTTTTCTGGTATTGCTCCATCCTTCTGCTTTTAATCGGTTAAACTCCGCAATGAGCACAATTCCATTTAAAACTGCTACACCAAAAAGTGCAATGAAACCAACACCTGCCGAAATACTAAAAGGCATTTCACGAATAGACAATGCAAATATTCCACCCACTGCCGAAAGCGGAATGGCTGAATAAATAAGCAAACTTTGTTTGATAGAATTGAATGAAAAATAAAGCAATAAAAAAATCAATAATAATGAAATAGGAACTGTTACACTTAACCTTGCTTTGGCTGCATTTAAATTTTCAAAAGCGCCTCCATAAGTCACATAATAACCAGCAGGAAGTTTAATGTTTTTCTCCACTTTGCTTTGCAATTCTTCAACTATTGATTGCACATCTCGGCCACGAACATTGAATCCTACAACTATTCTTCGTTTGGCATCTTCGCGTTGAATTTGATTAGGGCCTGCTTTCATTTCCACATTTGCTAATTGGCTTAAAGGAATTTGAACGCCCAACTCCGTTGGAATTAAAAGGTTTCTTACATCTTCTATATTTTTCCGTTGGTCACCAGCTAAACGAACTACTAATTCAAAACGTTTTTCACCTTCAAAAACAAATCCTGTAGATTGACCCGCTAAACCAGTATTTACAATTTTATTGATATCAGAAATATTCAAACCATATTGGGCAATTGCAGCTCTATTATATTCAATAATAATTTGGGGCATTCCACTCACTGGCTCCACAAAAAGATTTTTTGTTCCTTCAACAGTAGCCGATAATTGACCTAATTTTTCGGCATAATGAGCTAAAGTATCCATATTTTCTCCAAATATTTTACAAACAACATCTTGCTTCGCGCCTGTCATTAATTCGTTAAAACGCATTTGAACAGGAAACTGAAAACTAGAGGTAACACCTGGAACAGCCTCTATGGCTTTGCTCATTTTTTCGGAAAGTTCAGGGAACGTTTTTGCAGAAGACCACACTTCTTTATCCTTTAAAATTACCATCATATCGGCAGCTTCCATTGGCATTGGATCAGTAGGAATTTCACCGCTTCCAATTTTGGTTACTACTTGTTGAACTTCTGGAAATTGTTCTTTTAATATTTTTGCAGCTTTCTGTGTATTTTCGATGGTGGTGGTTAAATTGCTTCCTGTTAAAACCCTTGTTTCTACAGCAAAATCTCCTTCCTCTAAAGCTGGAATAAACTCCCCTCCCATTTGTATTAAAACAAAAATGGAAACAGCAAATAATGATAAAGCAGAAATGATTATTGTTTTTGGAAATTGAATTACATTACTCAAAGCTTTTTGATAATGACGTTCAAAAAATTCCATCATTTTATCAGAAAAAGTTTTTTTGTGAGAAATCTTTTTGCTCATTAACAAAGCGCTCATCATGGGAACGTAAGTAATAGAAAGTAAAAATGCGCCAAGCAAAGCAAAGGCAACAGTTTGCGCCATTGGAATGAACATTTTTCCTTCAATGCCACGCAAAGCAAAAGTTGGTAAATAAACAATTAGAATAATTATTTGTCCGAAAACCACACTTCGAGCCATTTTCTTAGAAGCACCCGTTACCTCATCATCCATTTGCTTTTGCGATAAAAGATTGGTGGAAGCGAAATGTTTGCTATGCGTTAATTGATGTAAAACAGCTTCTACTATAAAAACGGAACCATCCACAATTAAACCAAAATCCAACGCACCTAAGCTCATTAAATTTCCAATTACACCAAAAATATTCATCATGATTACTGCAAAAAGCATGGCTAATGGAATGACTGAAGCCACTAAAAATCCTGCACGCATGTTTCCTAAAAACAAAATCAACACAAAAAGGACAATCAAAGCACCCTCGAGTAAATTAGTTTTAACAGTTCCAATGGCATTATTCACCATTTTTGTTCTGTCTAAAAATGGATCAATAATTACGCCTTCGGGTAACGTTTTTTGAATTTGAGCAATTCGCTCTTTTACATTTTTTATAACATCACTGCTATTCGCACCTTTCAACATCATAACAACAGCTCCAGCTACTTCGCCTTTATCATTATAACACATGGCACCATAACGAGTAGCATAACCAAAACGAACATCTGCCACATCTTTAATTAAAAGAGGTGCACCACTTGCTGTTTTTTTAATAAAAATCGATTTGATATCATCAATACTTCCAACTAAACCCTCACTTCGAATGTATAAAACAGTTGGACCTTTTTCAATATAAGCACCACCAGTATTTTGGTTATTGTTTTCCATAGCAGCAAAAACATCATTCACCGTAATATTATACGATTGAAGTTTATTGGAATTAATGGCAATTTCGTATTGTTTCAATTTACCACCAAAGCTACTCACATCGGCTACACCTTTTACGCCAAGCAATTGTCTACGGACCATCCAATCTTGAATAGTTCGTAATTCCATGGCATCGTATTTACTTTCGTAACCTTCTTTTGCACGAACAGAATATTGATAAATTTCGCCTAAACCAGTAGTTACAGGTCCCATGGAAATAGAGCCAATTCCCTTTGGCAAATCGGCTTGAACTTGCTGTAATCTTTCCGCTACCTGCTGACGAGCCCAATAAATATCGATTCCATCCTCAAAAACAATGGTTACTAATGATAATCCAAAACGTGAAAAACTTCTGATTTCATGTAAACCAGAAATATTACTATTGGCCAATTCAATGGGAAACGTAACCAATCTTTCAATATCGGTTGCACCATAAGATGGCGCAACTGTAATTACCTGAACCTGATTATTGGTAATATCGGGAACAGCATCAATGGGTAGTTTTGTAAACTGGTAACTACCATAACCAATTAAGGCAATTGTAAAAAGCCCTATGATCAGTTTCTGTTTCACAGAAAATGAAATAATACTATTCAGCATAATGCATAAAAAAATTTAATTAAAAAAAGCCACTAAATATATTGACAAAACAGTATACAAAAACTATTCAATCAACAATTGAAGGCGAGAATATATAATATATTTATGAAAACTTTGGCGGTTGCCAAATAGAGTTAATGGAAGAAGTGTTGTTAAATTGTTCCGATTTAATCACAAAATTCTTAACTGTAAAAGAAGGTAAATTATATGTTTCAATTGTAAGGTCAAAACAGATTGAATTGATGGTATTATTTTTTTCAAAATGCGATTGTGATTTAAAAGGTAATTTCATGTCTTCATCGTAATCAGCATCTTTTATGGTATTAGTTGAATAATGATTACATAAAAACTCCCAAAAATCAACATGTTTATTTCCTTTATTGTGTTGCATAAAGTGTTCTACCAATAAAGGCAATTTGAACAATTCATTGAACTCAGTGGCAGTTAATAAATATACACTTAAAAATAATATGGAAATCCATTTTTTCAATAGTTCAAATGTACAGATAAATGTTTAATTGAAAAAAATATTTATTGCATAATTTCAGCTGATTAAAAATTCAAAAAAAAAAGGCCTGTCAAACAATTTATGGCAGGCCTTAATTTTACTTATAATTCAAATTTATTACAATTTCTTATTATTTATGCTGCTATTTCATCAGCAACTTTATCGTAACCATACATTTTAGCATAGTTGCTTAATTTTCCTTTTAATTCACGTTTTGCAACAAAAATTCTAGTTTTTACAGTTCCAATTGGAATATTAAGCATCACAGCAATTTCTTCATATTTATATCCATTAAAACTCATGGTAAAAGGAGTTTTTAAATTTAAAGGTAATTTTTCAATTTCAGCTTCAATGTCTTGAATGATAAATTTTTGTTCCCCTTTATTTGCCTCAGTAATTGCAAAAGAGTCAATAAAATACTCATTACTGGTATTGTCAATAAAAGTATTTCTTTTTACCATTCTTCTGTAATTATTAATAAAGGTATTTTTCATAATTGTATATAACCAACCTTTTAAATTTGTTCCCTCTTGAAACTTATCTTGGTAGGTAAATGCTTTTAACATCGTTTCTTGAACTAAATCATCAGTGTCGTCAATGTTACGAGTCAATTGATAAGCATATTTACGCAAACTTTTTGCTTCATGCTGAACTGTGTTTTTAAAATGTATTGAAGTCATTTTGTTTAATTTTTTTCAATTATTGTTCAACAAGATTGGGCTATTATTTTCACAAAAACAAACTCGTTGTTTAACAAAAAGCCATTTTTGTTAAACAAATATTCAATATTTTGATAATCAGTCTATTATTTTTATATAAATGTTTAATTTAAAGTGTTTATTACAAAATAATTACAAATAATAGGCTAATATTAAAATAATAAAAAGTTATTATTTAGAACTATTCTAATCAAAATTGGTATAAAAGGAATCTTTAAGTTAATATTGAACAAGGAAATTATAAATCAATAAAATTTGAATTATATTTGAAACAAAATATATTCTTACTGAGTTATTGATTATATACTTCTAAAAAAACAGTATTTTAAAAATAAATGGAAATTTCAGTTTCAAGAAAAACTCACTTTAATGCAGCACACAGATTAAATGTTGCAAGTTGGAGTGAAGAAAAAAATAAACTATATTTTGGTCCTTGTAACAACAAAAACTACCATGGTCATAATTACGATTTAATAGTTACAGTTACAGGCGAAATAGATGAGGAAACAGGTTATTTAATTGACTTGAAAATATTAAATGATATAATTTATCA
>CANGPW010000006.1 GCA_947456185.1 Bacteroidota bacterium
CTTGCAATTTTTTTATTTACAAAATCGTAACCCGATGAATAACCTACCGACCAACTTTTTGTTAAAGTTACATTTCCACTAAAACCTAATGTTTGAATATAAGCTGATTTAGTTAAATCCTTGTAATCGTTAGCTTGGTAACTAATGGCATAATTTAAATTAAGTGACCAAGGTAAATCGTAGGCCATATAACCCCATTTCTCACTTTCTTTTTTACGGTCTTCTTTTTTCTTTTTCTTTCCTTCAAAAGTAGCTTGTGAAAAACCGTAGCCAAAGTTCAAATTGGCATTGGTAATTTTTCCAAAAGTTCCATCATTGTTAAAGTAATACTGATTTACTCGTTGAATTCTACTATAATTATTTTGAGTGACTATGATATTTTGATATGGATCTAAGGTTGCATAAGCATTTATAGCCAAAGTTTTAAATAAAGTAGTACGCCCACTTATTGAAATATTTGATAGATTTAATGAATCGGCAAAAATATTATAAGCACCGCCAAAACTTAAACTTTCAAGTAGCTTAATTTTAGTTTCTTTCATGGCAGTATCTTTTCCCGTTCTAATTTTCATTTCCAAATTATTATTCAGTCCAAAAGTTATATTGCCTTGTTTACCGCGTCCTGGTGAACCTCCATAACTACTTTCAAATATGGAATATTTCATCATTTTACCAGTACTATCAGCTTGAACATCTCGGTAAAAACCCCACATATTATCGCTAAAATCTGGTGTATAACTAAAACCTAAATTGGGATCAGCTACATGCCTAATAGCAGCAACTTTTCCTTTTTTGAATGCAAGCATTCCATACCATTTTGTACTTAATGATGCACCCGTATTAAATGAAAACCACCTGCCAAATTCACTGACTAATTTGGTTTGAACTGCGTTGTTTACAAATTCTTTTCTAACTGAAGTTGGTGACCAAGTTTCATTATAATTAGCGTTTACACTTAATACATAAAACTTAAATAATTTAAAAGAAGTATTGATAGGAATTGCATGAGTAATTCCATATTTAAAAGTAGTGTCAATATACTTATTCCAATTTACTTCGTTACGTTGTTTAAACAAAACTGAATCAACTGCTGTAAATGAATTACTAAAAGCAGCGCTATAACTCATATTGATTTTTTCATACCAAAATTCAGATTGTGGTTTACTTTTTGGTTTAAAAGGATTGAAAGCAGCAACTGTAAAATTTACACTTGGTAAAGTAGCTGATAATGTTCTGGTTTGTAAATTTTGAGTAATATTGGCCGATGACGACAAATTGTATTTTCCATTTTTAAATCCCCTAGAAAAAGAAATACTTGATTGAGAAGTGGAATTAAATTGAGTAGCACTTCTTAATGCATTTTGAGCATAATAATTTGAACTTACAAAATTTACACTTGCACTAAAAGTAGTAAATGGTCTAGCTCGTCCATCCATAGCATGGTTCCAACCAATGGAATAAGTACCTTGTTCGTAATAACTGGCATCATCAGGATTTCCAAATTTATTATTACCAAATAAAACATTTACCGCTCCATTATACCTATACCTATTACTATAATTAGATTTTACATTTAAAGTCCAACTTAAATTGGTATAAATATCTCCAAGAAGTGTTAAATCCATTTTCTCGCCTAAACCCAAATAATACCCACCTTGACGAATATTAGGCCCGCGTTGCGCATCTATACCGTATTGTGGGATAATTACTCCCGATTGTTGTCCAGGTTTTAAAGGAAAAATTCCAAAAGGTAAAAATAATGGTGTTTGAATACCCTCAATTACAAAATTAGCAGGACCAGTTATTAATTTTTTACCAGGAACAACTTTTATTTTTTTAGAGCCAATATAAAAATGAGGATGTTCCGCATCGCAGGTGGTATAATATGCACCATCTATATAAAAATTATTTTCAGGATCGCGTTTTACATTGGTACCTTTCACATAACCATCACCTTCTTTGGTTTTGAATTCTTTTAAATACCCTTTTTTAGTTACAAAATTATAAGTAATTTTTACTGCTTTATAACTATTCTCTCCTTGTTTAAAATCTGGAGCACCAATAATAGCACCTAAACTATCCATTTTCCCCAAACTGGCTATTGTATTTCTATTGAGGTCAATAGTTATTCGTTCTGAACTGTTGTTTAAGTCTTCATATAAAACTTTGGCTTCACTATATAAATCAAAGGTTCGCACCGAATCAATAAACACAATAGAGTCTTTGGCATTATATTTAACTATACTTTTAATAGCAGATTTTGTTCTTGGTAAATAGCTAAAATTAGCTTTGGTAATACTGTCGTTATTTAAAGTGCTGTTTTGATTGGTGGTACTGATAGAATCCGAAAATAATGGTATTGATATTCTGATAGTTGAATCTTTATTAATTTTTTGAATTGCGACAGAGCCATTGGAATCAATTTTTTTACCTTTTCTTTGCTGAGCAGCAATAAAATTAACATTTAAAAAACTGCAAATTAACAAAATAGCTAAATACTTTAAACAACTAGTTAAAGTAATTTGGCTGTTAAAAAACAAATGATATGAAAGGTTATTATTCATTATTGAGGTTTGCAAAACTAATTAATATTGGCAAATTCGCTAAGATTGAAAATTTCATGCCAATATTGGTACTGTTGATATCTATCAATGCAGCTTTACCAGCTTTGAACAAACGTCAAATAAAAACCATTGTAATAGATGCAGGACATGGTGGACATGATCCTGGCTGTCAGTATGGTGGAGCAAAAGAAAAAGAAGTTACTTTAAAAATTGCATTAGAGTTAGGTAAAAAAATAAGTGAAGAACTTTCTGATGTAAAAGTAATTTTTACAAGAAAAACAGATGAATTTGTAACACTTTGGGACAGGGCAAATATTGCAAACAGAAACCAAGCAGATTTATTTATTTCTATTCATTGCAATGCTAATAAAAATACTGAAGTTAGTGGTACTGAAACATTTGCAATGGGCTTACATAAAGCCGAAAGTAATTTAGAAGTTTCAATTAGGGAAAATGACGTTATTTTAATGGAAAAAAATTATGAAGAACGTTACGAAGGTTTTGATCCTAACTCACCTGAAACTCATATTATTCTATCGTTACACCAAAATGCCTATTTAGATAAAAGCATAGATTTAGCTTCAAGAATTGAAAAATATTTTGTTAAAAACAAAGTAAACACTAGTAGAGGTGTAAAACAAGCAGGTTTTGTAGTGCTTTGGAAAACAAAAATGCCAAGCATACTCATTGAAACAGGTTTTTTATCAAATAAAAATGACAGAATTTTATTAACAAGCGATGACGGTGTTGATAAAATTACTGATAATATAAAATATTCTTTGGTTGATTTTAAACAATCGATTGAAAATGTTCAAGTCAAAGTAAGTAATGATTAAATTACTGTTGGGGTAAACTTTATTTGACAAAAAAACATGCATTATTTTACCTAAAAAACAATACTTTTGCCCAATAATTATTATAATAAATTTTTGTGAAAATAACTAAAGAAGCTAAGGTTGGATTGTTTGTTGCAGTTGCAATAACATTATTGTATTTTGGTTACAATTTTTTAAGAGGAAAAAAACTCTTTTCAACTTACAATACCTATTATGTAGTTTATAATAATGTTGAAGGGCTGGTAACATCTACTGCAGTATATGTAAATGGTTTTAAAGTAGGTCAAATTGAAGAAATTTCAATGCCAGATATGCTTAAAACAGATAGTATTTTAGTGAAAATATTAGTACAAGGTAAAATTCAAATCAAATCTAATTCAATAGCTTTAGTTACTAAATCTGGATTATTAGATGGGAATGTAATAAGCATCAACTTTGATGATAAATCAGCTTCTATTTTAACAGATGGTTCTTATATTACTGGTGCGAGAGAAGAAGATTTATTTACTTCAATCAACAATTTAGTGTCTCCAATTAAAACCAAAAGTGAGCAAGTTTTAGTAACTTTAGATAAGGTATTGGGCTCTCTAAGGCAGGTTTTTAATGAAAAAGGAACACAGAATTTAACCAATAGTGTAGTTGATTTAAGTGGTGCTTTACATGCGCTCAGGTTAACATCTGAAAGTTTAAATAAAATTGTAAACGAAAATGGAAATTCAATCAATAAAACTTTAGGAAATGTTCAGTTAATTAGTAACAACCTAGCTAAAAACAATGATGAAATTAATAGAACCATTAAAAATTTTGGTAAGTTAAGCGATTCATTGGCAAATTCTGATATTAAAGGTACCATTGAAAACTTAAGTATAGTAACTAAAGAATTGGCAACGATTACTTCAAAAATGAACAAAGGTGAAGGTTCATTAGGAAAAATGATGAACGATCAAGAGCTTTATGATAATTTGAATAAATCGACCAAGGAATTGAACTTATTATTGAAAGACATGCAACGTTATCCTGGTCGTTATGTGAATGTTTCAGTATTTGGTGGGCCAAGTAAAAAAGCAAATACTAAACGCGAAAAAGACATAAAAAGTGGAACTTATAAACCAGAATAATAAATTTAAATTATGAATAATAAATTTTTTAAAGGATTCTTTATTGGTGCATTAATTACGGCAATTGTAACGCTATTAGCACAAAAAGTAGATTGGCAAAAACTGAAACGCAATTTGTTTCAAAACTAATATTATCAATCATATAAAGCCCTTGTTTTTAATAATAAAACAAGGGCTTTTTTATTTATAAATCATTATGATACATTTTATAACAAAACATAAAAAAAGCTTCCAAAACTATGGTTTTGAAAGCTTTTTCAAAATCAGTTAATACAAATTACCCCTCAGTATTTTGTTTGCGTTTTTTGTAAAAATACATTCCCAATAAAGCGACTAAGCCAATATATAAAGTGGCAGATGAAGCCAATGCAATTGTTTGTCCTTTTTGAACTGTTTTAGGCTCAAATTTAAATGTTATATTATGTTTTCCTTCAGGAACTATCATGGCTCTTAACACATAATCTGCTCTAAAATGAGGAACCAATTTACCATCAACATATGCATCCCATCCCTTGTCGTAAAACATTTCGCTAAAAACTGCTAATTGCGCAGCATTGGTATTGCTTACATAAACTAGTTTATTTGGAGCATAGCTCAATAATTTAATGGTAGCGCTGCTATCAAAATTCATTTTAAATGAAGCCAATTCGTTTTCATAACGCATATCAATTACTGCCGATTGTTTTGAGTTAAATCCAGTTAAAGCTTTGATTTCTTCATCGGCATTTGCTACTATTTTAGTATTTCTCACAAACCAAGCATTGCCATTAGCAGCAGGATTTTGCTGAACAAATTTTTGTCCTGTTGAATCGCCTACAATAATGTATTTTACATTCAACATATTATAGCAATCCATGTTATTTTTAGATAATTGCCATTCAATTAACTCTTGGAATCTGCGCATTTTAGCACCATGATAACCACCAATTGATTTGTGGTAATAAGCAGTGATGGCATCTTTATCAAAATCTGTGGTATTGTTATAAACTCTGTAATTAGGATCTGTATCTTTTAATATTTCAGCATCAACATTTGTTTTCTCAAATAATGCTGCAGCTTTCTTTTTCTCAAAGTCACTGTCATTCAAATAACGTTTATCTACTTGCCATAAATCGCCAACAATTAATAAACCCATGATGCTAATAAAAACCATATTGGTAATTTTTTTATTAAAATAAAACCAAAGCAAAGCACAAGCCGCAACAATTAATGCAAATGAGCGGAATGCATCCGTTTGAAACAAACTTTCTCTGTCAGCTTTGATTGCAGATAATAAAGTTGCATCCATTCTGTCATCGTTTAAACCTGTAAAACTAGAGAATACTCCTGGCATAATTGCAAAAAGTAAACATAAACCAGCTAAAATTCCTCCACCATATTTTAGGCCATTCATTAAGTCTTTTTTATTGATTTTATTGTTCAATAAATCATTCAATCCTATTAATGCCAATAAAGGAAATAAGGCTTGTGTAATGCATAAAATAAAAGTTACAGACCTGAACTTATTATACAAAGGAAAATAATCAAAGAAAATATCAGTAAGTGGCATAAAGTTTTTGCCCATTGATAAAAATATTGCCAATAATGACGCGGATAAAATCCACCATTTTGCTTTTGATTTTACCACTATTAAACTAAATACAAATAGGAAACAAATGATTGCTCCATAATAAATTGGACCAGCAGTAAATGGTTGATCGCCCCAATAAATTGGCATTTGTTTTACAGCTTGTTTAGCATCGTAACCAGCAGCTTTATATATTTTATAAGTTTCGCTTTTAGTACTTAATTCACCACTACTTGAACCACCATAAAAATTAGGAACAAGTAAAGTTAAAGGTTCCATAACGCCATTACTCCATGCTAAAGCATAATCTTTATCTAAACCCGAACTGCCATTATCAGCTTTAGTTTTACCATCTTCGGCAACAGATAATTCACTTGGCGCACGCAAACTATATTTGCCATATTCTTCAGTTACTAATAAACTAGTAATATTTGTGCCAACTGCAACTAAAGCAGCAGCACATAAAAACACACCACTTAATATTAAATTCTTTAAGGTTTTTTGTTTAATAGCATCAATTAATTCAACAATTATCCAAGCTATGATGATAAAAACTAAATAGTAAGTTATTTGTAAATGGTTAGCAGCTAATTGAAACGAAAGTGCTATTCCGGTTAACAAAGCTCCCATGATTCTATTTTTATGAAAAGTCATTTGAATACCTGCAATTACCAATGGAATAAATGCAATGGCATTGCCTTTGGTAATATGTCCGGCATCTATATTTATAAAATTAAAACTACTCAATGCAAAAGCCAAGGCCCCAATAATAGCTAACCAAGCATTAACTTCAAATACCAAAAGCATGATGTAGAAACAAATGAATAAAAGAAAAACTGTATCGGTTGGGTGTTTGAAAACTTGTTGAAAGCTAAAATAGATTTGATTCGTCCAATTTCCAGTATAAGTTGCACCTATTAGGTAATTAGGCATGCCACCAAAAATACTATTTGTCCAATAAGTTCTTTCACCCGTTTGTTTTTCAAAATTAGCAGTTTCCTCATAGGTAGCTCGCCATTGACTTACATCGTATTGCTTTAAAACTTTACCACCAAAAAATGGCTGAAAGTAAATAAACATGGTAATTAAAATTACACCAACTGCCACAAAATGTGGCAATGCTTTTTTCATAAAATTGTTTTTCATTTGGAATATAAAAATTTGGTCGAATATAAGTTTTTGACTCAGATATCATATAAAGGATAAATTATTTTTATTGAATGATGAGTTATTTGATGTTGAGAAAACCAAAACAGTAATTTAATAAGTTGTAGGAGCAATTTTTAGAAATTACCCTTCTAATTATTTGTTTAATTAACCAAAGTAGGGAATTATAAATTTACTTTAAAAAAATTTTTTTTTTAAAGTATTAGAAATAAATTTGTTATAATTCTAAATTTTAAACATTTAGTTAAATAAGATGTTAGTAATAATTAACTACTAAAAAATAAAGAGAATAAATTAATAATTATTTTAAATAAACTGTGATTTTTAAAAAATAATCGAATACATAATGAATATAAATAAACTATTGACTCATTTTAGCAATTACATTCCTTTAAATGAAGAAGAAATTATTGAATTATCAAATAGAGTTGTAGAAAGAAGTATTAAAAGAAAACAATTTATTTTGCAAAAAAATGATATTTGCAACAATTATACATTTATCGTTTCAGGTTTATTTAAAATGTATACAGTTGATAAAAATGGAGTTGAACATATTTTACATTTTGCATCTGAAAATGATTGGATTTGTGACATCAATAGCTTTCATAACAAAAAACAAAGTTCTCTTTATATAGATGCAATAGAGCCATCAATAATTATACAAATTGACAATTCAAATTTGATGTACCTTTTTACACATTATCAGAAATTTGATAGAACCTTTCGTGTTTTAATTGAAAATAAATTTATAGAACTTGAAAATAGAATTTTACAAAATATTAGTTCAAAAGCAGAAGAAAGATATCAATTTTTTTTAGAACAATATCCTAATATTTGTAACCGTTTACCAAATGTACTTATAGCTTCCTATTTGGGAATTACTCCTGAATTTTTGAGTAAAATTAGAAATATTATTTCTAAAAAATAAATAAAAAAACTTAAACTATATTAAGAATAAATATTAAACTAGTTTATGTGAATTTGTGGTAGATTAAATTTTTATTTGTTGCTTAAAATATAAAAAAACAAATATGGAGCATTTAAAAATTGCAAGTGATAATTACGTAGCATTTACGTTTTTTATCGGAACAATGGCCATGATGGCCGCATCAGTATTCTTCTTTTTCGAATTAGGTAACACTAATGCAAAATGGAGAACATCAGTTTTAGTTTCTGGATTAATTACTTTTATTGCAGCAGTTCATTACTACTACATGAGAGGTTACAATTTAGCAACAGGTGATTCACCAACATTCTTTAGATATGTAGATTGGATTCTTACAGTACCTTTAATGTGTGTTGAGTTTTATTTAATCACTAAAAAAGCAGGTGCAAAAATTTCTTTACTTTGGAAATTAATTTTAGCGTCACTTGTAATGCTTGTTACCGGATATTTCGGAGAAACAATTGACAGAGGAAGTAGTGTAATGTGGGGAGTAATTTCTGGAGCAGCATATTTCTACATTGCATACTTAGTATGGTTTGGTGAAGTTGCTAATTTAGCACAAACAGCTGGAAAGCAAGTAGCAAAAGCAACAAGAGTATTAGCTTGGTTCGTTTTAGTTGGTTGGGCAATTTATCCATTGGGTTACATTTTAGGAACTCCAGGTGGTTTATTTGGAATTCAATTAGTTGCAGATCCTGCAGCAGCTTCTCATGCTATGGACATTGTTTATAACATTGCTGATGCAATTAATAAAATTGGATTTGGTTTAGTAATTTATACTTTAAGTAGAAACGAAGACTAATCATTTACAATAAATAATTAAAAAGGGGGGTTTCTTTCATCAAAGAGGAACCCCCCTTTTTTTAATTAAAATTACATTGGAAAATCAAATTCAAACTTCTTATATTGATTATTTATTTGCTGGAGCCGGAGCTTCGGCAATATTGTTGTTAATGAGTTTGGAGGAACGTGGAATGTTAAACGGAAAAAACATTGTTATTATTGATCCTGATACCAAATTAATAAACGATAAGACCTATTGTTTTTGGGAAAATTCTGATGATTTAATTGTAAAAAGATGTAAGCATTTAATTAGCCACCAATGGGAAAAAGTTAGCGTAAATTCAAATAAACCCCAACTAATTCAACCAATGAAATATTTCTATATTTCAAGTTTTGATTTGTATAAAGAATTACATAGGATTATTGAAAAATATAACATACTACGCATTCATCAGCCTGTTTTATACTTAAAAAAATCGGAACATGGAATAACAACTAACACACCCAATGAAACTTTTCTTTCAAAAATAGTTTTCGACAGTCGCCCCCCTAATTATTTAACACTTAAAAAAAATGAATCACATCTACTTCAATCTTTTTTAGGTTATGAAATAGAAGTTGAAAAGAAAATACAGGATTATAATTGGGTGAATTTAATGGACTTCGATGTTGAACAAAATGATTCAACTCAATTTGTATATATACTTCCATTTAGTGAAAATAAACTTTTGGTGGAATTAACTCGATTTGGTGTTTCACAATTGATGCAAAAAGAAGCTGAACCAATCCTTGATAAATATATAACTAAGCATTTTGGAAAATATAAAATAGCAGCTATTGAAATTGGAAGTATTCCTATGAGTAATGCTGAGATTGTATCTGATACAATACCCAATATTATTTCAATTGGAGGAAGGTCAGGTGCTATAAAACCAAGTACTGGTTATGCTTTTAAAAACATGTTTAAACATGCAGAAAATATTGCAAATAGTTTGCAAAATATGCACCAACTAAAAGTAATCAATAACTCCACTAGGTTTAAATTTTACGATAGACTGTTATTATTAATTTTAAGCAATCACCCATATTTTGGAAAAAAAATCTTTGAGGTTTTATTTCAAAAGAATAATGCAAAAAATGTGTTACAATTTATGGATGAAAAAACTTCCATATTTCAAGATATTAAAATATTAAGTTCATTGCCCTTCAAACCATTTCTGAAAGCATGGAAGTTTGATATAATTGTAAAGTTTAAACCATTCATTATTACCATTATATTAATTACTTTAGCCTTAGGATTATTAATTTTAAATTCAGCGTTTCCCTCCCCTTTTAATTGGACTGAATCAATACTTTTTACATTAGGATTGATTACTGTTGGAATTCCCCATGGAGCAGTTGATCATTTATTAGAAAGTGGAAATTTACACGGTAATGTTAAGCTAAATTTTATATTAAGGTATTTGGGTGCTGCTTTCATCTACTTTATTTTATGGCTCCTTTTTCCAAATATTGCTTTATTGTTTTTTCTTATTTATTCTATTTGGCATTTCGGACAAGCAGATATGAATGAGTGGGGAATTAAAAATAATAATGTTTTTAAAAACTGGATTTGGGGTGGGACTTTATTGGGCATTATTTTATATGGACATTCAGTAGAAACCAATATTATTTTAAAAAATATGGGCGTAGAACTATTTCAAATAAATGAAAAATCCGGTAAGGCTATCGGTATTTCTCTTACTTTTTTTGCTTTCATTTGGGGATTTTGGGAAAGGAAATTAGGAATGATTTTGAGTTGTATTTTTTTAGCAATAAGCATCCAACTTCCTTTAATTACTTCATTTGGTTTATACTTTATAGGTCAACATAGTATTCATGGTTGGTGTCATTTAAAAAAAGGTTTAAATGTTAATAATACTTCCCTTTATTTAAAAACGCTTCCATTTACGTTAGGAGCATTTTTATTGTTTTTTACCCTATATTTTTGTATTGAAAAAGGATTATTAGTAGCCATTAAAAGTCAAATAATTATTGTTTTTTTTATATTTACATCATGCATTAGTTTTCCTCACGTTTTAACTATGAATGTATTTTATAAAAACACTTTTAAATCAAACTAAAATATTTAACTAATCAATGGCAAAGCGAGTATAATAACCGGTTCCGTTGAATTCACGTTTGCGCGGATGAACTTTACAAGCATCGCAACAAGCGCCTTCCATTTCTGTAGCGCAGGCATCGCACATATTGAACTGATCGTTGCATTCTACGTTGGCACAATTTAAATTTCGAGGCGCTGGGCCACCACATTTTTTACAAGGAGAAATTACTGAAGGATTTATTTCATTCACAGCTACATTAACCCTACCATCAAAAACATACAACATACCATCAAAGTCTTTTCCTCCAGTTTCTTTTGCATAACCAATGATTCCATTGTGTAGTTGATAAACATCGGTAAAACCTTCTTTTAATAAAAGTGCAGATGCCTTTTCACATTTAATACCACCAGTGCAACAAGTAATTATTTTTTTTCCTTTGTACTTTTCTAATTCAGCTATTTTACCGGGAAATTCACGAAAATTCTCCATGTCTAAAGTGATGGAATTTTTAAATTTCCCTAAGCGAGTTTCATAGTTACTTCTTACGTCTAAAATAACAACATCTTGTTGGTCCTTTAAAGCCAAAAACTCTTCACCTTTTAAGTGTTTACCAGTTTCTTTGGTTGGGTCAATCACATTTGGATCACGCAGACCACTGTATACAATTTCAGTTTTATACCTACAATGCATGCGTTGAAAAGCGTGTTCAGCAACTTCGTCAATTTTAAATTCTGTTTTAGCAAAACGAGGATCAGCCACTAAATCACGCATGTATTGTTCACAAGCTTCTTTAGTTCCGCTAATGGTTCCATTTATTCCTTCTTGGGCTATGTAAATTCTACCTCGAAGTTTCAAATTTTTACAATAGGCCAAATGTAACGGAGCAAAAGTTCCGGCATCATCTATTCGGGTATAATTATAATATGCTAATACTAAATAATTGAATGGTTCACTCATCATTGGCTGCAAATATAAAAATTTTTAGAGAGTAAAAATGGAAGATTGAACAGATTTTTTAATAAATCTAATCATTAAACACACTCATGGCTGGCAATGCATGATTGTTAAAATCCCACAATGCTTGATTTTCCCAACTAGAACCGTTCTTTGCTTCGCTTCCTTTAAATGAAATAAATTCAGCTCCCCAATAAGCAAAACCAATTCCATTTGGAATATTTGAAATGATATATTTTATTTTATTCAAATAATCTTTTTGACCTTTTAAAGAAGCTGAATATTCTGGAAGAATTTGACTGCTATCGCCAATAATATTATTTGTCCAGTCGTTCCAAGAAAAAGTAAAAGGATATGCAGTCTCTGCAATCAAGATAGGTTTATTAAATTTGAAACTCAATGACTGTAATTTCATTTGCAATGTATCGAAACTTTTTCCATGCCAAATTGGATAATAAGAAAGACCAATTATATCATAATTTAAATTTGAAATTTTACTGTAAAAATAATCTGCTTTTTCATAGCCAGCAAAATGAATGATTATTTTAGTTTGAGGAGAATTTTCTTTCACAGCTTTTATGCCTTCATTTAATAATTCAAGCATTTGCGAAGTATATGAAAAACTACCTTCAGGCCATAAAAAACCATTGTTAATTTCATTGCCAATTTGAATATAATCAGGTTTAATTTCCTTTGAAATTTTTGCAGTATAAACACTCATACTATCTTTTAACTGAACAAATGTTAATCCATTCCATGTACTTGGTTTTGTTTGCGCACCTGGATCTGCCCATGTGTCGGAATAATGAATGGTAAGCCACACTTTTAAACCCAATTTTTTTATTTCATTACTAAAAGTCTTTACTTCCTCCAATCCTGAATGTTCGTTCATTGGATGATTCCAAATTCTTAACCTGATGGTATTTACGCCAGCATTTTTTAAAGTCAAAAGCATGTCTTCTGCTTGACCGTTTTCATTTTTAGCAATTAAGTTTGTTAGCCTAATTTCGGGTATAAAAGAAGCATCCACACATTTGATAAAAAAAGGTTTTTCAACTAGTATAAACTTGTTTTCTGATTTGTTGCAAGCAAAAATCAAAAATATAAAAACTGAAAAATAGAGGTGTTTTTTTATCAAAATGGTTAAAAAGTATTTGTATTATTTATAATTCGAATATAAAATAAAAAAATGAAGATACAATCTAACAAAATATTCAATTATATTATTGCCACTTTTAAATAAAAAAAGCCCCCTCAAAATTGAGCGGGCTTTTTCCGATTTTACTTTATTCTAATTATTTTTGAATAGCTAACTTATGAGTAGCTGTATAATTAGTAGATGATAATTTTAAGAAATAAACACCATTTTGAATGTTTTCAGTATCAAAGAAAATCGAATGTTCACCACTAGCAAAAGAACCATTTTTAATAGTTTTTACGCTTTTACCCATGATGTCAAATAATTCAATAGTTAAATTATCATTTGATGATAATTTGAAATCAATTTGAGTAAGTCCTGAAGTAGGATTTGGAAATACATTAGAGAAATAAGCTGACTTAATTTCTTCTTTTGCACTTGTACTCCATAATGCTGGAGTTTCATTTACGTTAATAACTTGGCGTTTTGAAGCATCAGCATTGTAATACGATACCAAAGCAATAATACTGGTTGCTCCAATTTTATTATTTGCTTCACCAGGATAAGTATTTTGAAAAGGAGTGTAAATACCAGTATTTCCTGGGAAATCTGTTTCAGAAACTTTAACAACTGCAGGTAAAGTATAAGTAAAATCTTGAGTGTAAGAAGAACCTTTTAATGGAGCATTAGGTATTACTCCTGCATTACCCCAAGCTGAGGGTAAAATAGTTTTTGCAACATGTTTGTGGTTATAACCATAAAAATATGCAGGCTCATTATATAATTCATGAGTTGTTCCACCTGCACCAGCATCCATACTACTATAATAATTATGTTGGTTCCAAGTAGTGCTAGTCCCAGAAATCATAGGACCACGAACATTGTCTTCAGAAATAATTGAAGTTATTCTAATATCTCCAGGTAAAGCATTGTCAACAAAATCAGCCTTAACAGTGTATGATAATGTTCTTGTTGTAGCGTTATAAGTTTTATTTATAACTGAAATATTTACTGGAGTAATTGCATTTAAGCTTTCAGTTGCTTTTGCATCCCACAAACCTCTATTTAAACCTACAGTTGTTTGGTCAGTATATAAAGTTCTATCTACTACACCATATGGGTAACCTGTAGCATAAGCAGTATTAATAGTATTACTTTGAGTGTTAGCCATACCATCACTATTGTGATGAACAACAGCAACTACATTGCTTTTTGCTGCTAAAATATCTCTCATTCTTAAATGTCCATCTGGGCAATATCCACACCATCCGCCTGAACCTTCTTCTAATAAAACACGTTTAGTTCCTGTAATACCATCATTAACAAAAATATTAGTTATCAAAGTATCATTACTGGTGTTTTCGTCAGGTCTTAAGTTAGGATTATCAATCCAAGCTTTGATTACTTTGTTTCCACCAGTAGCAAAATTTAAAGGAGTTGGAAAATCAAATGTTTCAAAACCCCCTGAAATAATAGCACTTGTAGTATTTATAGTTCCTGATACTTTTACACCTGCATCTATAGAATAATGAACTTTGATAGCTGTTAATTCAGATTTTCCAAAATTAAATAATGTACCTTTTAAAATTACGTTTGTTCCTATCTTTGCTACTACTGGAGAAGCTAATTTAGTTAAAGCTGCATCTAAATTTGGTTGAGGACCAGGTAAAAATTTGTAAACCACAGATTTAGTAGCATCATAACTTCCGTTAGCACCACCAAAATTTAAACTTGGACTTCCAGTAACCATGTAACCATTAGTTGCAGAATCATTTTGAACTCCACATGTAGCAGTAAAAGTACCAAATCCATAATTATGAACAATATCAAAATTACCAGCTTCATACATTCTAATTGCAAAATAAGTTACATTAGTTCCACCAGCAACGCCAATAGTTCCCGTTAATCTCCATTGAACAACAAAAACTCTGTTTGGTGATGAACCATAAGTAAAAGTTTTTGCATCTGAAGGAAAAGTATTAGCTCCTTGAACAATTGACTGTAAATTCAAATTATCCCAAAAAGCAAAAATTGCATTTTTAGGAGCTGAAGCATTTGGTAAAGAAGTATTTGCAACTACATCTGCTGTTTGAGTTAAATCAAATGTAATATATCCACTTGAGCTAATTTTAAATTGAGTAACAGGATTTCCAAAGAATTTCCAGTTTGAAAAAGGAAGTGTTACAGGTGCTGATAAAGTATTATTTACTCCTGCAGTTGTTCCGGTTAACACCGCTACTGCACTTGCATCATTCATTGTGTAAGGATCTGTAGTACCCGTGCTTTTAATGGTCCAGTAGTCCTGACTAAATACATTTAAGCTAAATACTAATGCGCTAAATAGTAAGATTTTTTTCATAATTATTATAGGTTTTGATTTAATTTTAGAACTTCAATAATAAGAAAATATTAAGTTTTTCCAAATAAATATACTATTTAAAAATAATTTTACATTACAAAAAGGTTGTATTATTATAAACAAAAATTAATTTATCTTTGAAAAACAATTATGCATTTATATTTACAAAACTTACGCCTATATAACTTTAAAAATTATGTTGCTGCCAAATTTGAATATAGCAAGCAAATCAATTGTTTTACTGGTTTAAACGGAAGTGGTAAAACAAATGTGTTAGATGCCATTTATTATTTGTGTTTTACAAAAAGTTATTTCCAAAACCAAGACGCCATCAATATTTTAACCGATCAAAATGAAATGAGTATCAATGGTATGTTTTATAAAAATGATAACATTGAAAATATCCAATTAATTATTCAAAAGGGAAGCAAAAAAAAACTGAAAGTTAATAACAATGAATATCCAAAACTATCAGCACATATTGGTGAATTTCCTTTGGTAATTATTGCTCCAAACGATATATATTTAATTCATGAGGGAAGTGAAGAAAGAAGAAAGTTTATTGATTCATTTATATCACAATTTGACAAAGAATACTTGTATCAATTAATGCAATATAATAAAGCTTTGGTACAAAGAAATACGCTGCTTAAGCGTTTTTATGACCTGCAATATTTTGATGATAGTTTAATAGCTTCCTATAACGAAAAACTGATTAGTTTTGGAACATTTATATTCGAAAAACGCAAAGCTTTTATGCTTGATTTTGAATCCTTTTTTTTAAAATATTACAATCAAATAAGTTTGCAAAGTGATGCCATTTCATTGAAATATGAAAGTCAGTTACTAAACGAAAATCTGAGTGATTTACTAATTCAAAATATAAATAATGATAAGGCTGCACAACGCACTACCAAAGGCATTCATAAAGATGATTTGTTGTTTGAAATAAATAATTTTCCTCTTAAAAGAATGGGCAGCCAAGGGCAACAAAAATCTTTTATTATTGCTTTAAAATTAGCTCAATATGAATATTTATTTAACAAAACTGGTATTAAACCTTTGCTTTTGTTGGATGATATTTTTGAAAAACTAGACAATAACCGATTGGCGATAATTTTAACCATGATAGCAGAAGATAATTTTGGTCAAATATTTATTAGCGATACCGATAAAAAAAGATTAGAAGCAATGTTTAAAAATCTTTCCGCAGAAATTAAATATTTTGAAATTAATAAAGGTAACTTAATTTCAAAAAAAATAATTAAAGATAGTATAGAAACTATAATATAATTTTTTTTAGTTTTATAAACATCAAAAAAGCTTATTAAATTTGGATTTATTAGCCCAAAAGTGATAACCATTCAAAGTATTTAAATCTAATTTTTATATTTTTTAGTTTAATAACATTTATTAGTTTTGATATTAATCATTTAGACTCTTTCAAATCATCGGTTACATTCGCAGTCATAAAATATAAATTACTACTAAAAAATGAATTGGATTACTAAAATGTTTAGCTCATCTCTGGGACAAAAATTAATCATGGCTATTACAGGATTGTTTCTTGTTACTTTCCTTATTGTACATTGTACTTTAAACTCACTCATATTTTTAAATGATGGTGGCGTTACATTTAATACAGGAGCCCAGTTTATGGCTACTAATCCAGTCATTAGAATTGTAGAAGTAGTTTTATTTATTGGCTTAATACTTCATGTGATTAAAGCATTATTGATTACATTAAATAATAACAAATCTCGTCCTGTAAAATATGCTGCTTACGATGGAAAAGCTAACAGTAAATGGTATTCACGCTCCATGGGGATTTTGGGTTCTTTACTATTAATTTTCTTAGTTATTCACCTTTCACATTTTTGGATTGGAACAAAAGCAGCTCAGTTCAATGGAACTATATCAAATCATAACACTTATTTAGAATTAAAAGAAGTATTTGAAAGTCCAATGAATGTGCTTATTTATTTATTAGGTGTAATTTCATTGGGATATCACTTAATGCATGGTTTTCAATCGGCATTTCAAACTTTGGGAATTAATCATAAAAAATACACGCCATTTATCAAATCATTTGGAAATGTGTTTTCAATACTAATTTCATTCATTTTTGCAATGATGCCAATTGCAATGCATTTCGATATTATTAAATAAAAAAAATAACAAACACTAATATGTCAAAAATTGACTCAAAAATTCCAGCAGGTGATTTGGAAACAAAATGGACTAAATACAAGTCATCAGTACCACTTGTAAATCCATCTAATAAAAGAAATTTAGAAATTGTGGTTGTTGGTTCAGGACTTGCAGGATCATCGGCTGCTACGTCATTAGCGGAACTAGGTTATAAAGTAAAAGTATTTTGTTTTCAAGATTCACCAAGACGTGCGCATTCAATTGCAGCGCAAGGAGGAATTAATGCAGCAAAAAATTATCAAAATGATGGCGATTCAGTTTATCGTTTATTTTATGATACTATAAAAGGTGGTGATTACCGTGCAAGAGAAGCAAATGTGCATCGTTTAGCCGAAGTAAGTAGTAATATCATTGATCAAGCTGTGGCAAGTGGAGTTCCTTTTGCTCGCGAATATGGAGGATTATTAAGTAACCGTTCATTTGGTGGAACACAAGTTCAACGTACATTTTATGCTGCGGGTCAAACTGGCCAACAGTTATTATTAGGCGCATACTCTGGTTTACAACGCCAAATAGGTCTTGGAAATGTTCAAATGTTTGCACGTCATGAAATGCTAGAAGTAGTAAATATTGATGGTAAATGCCGAGGTATTATTGCCCGCGATTTAGTTTCTGGTAAATTAGAACGTCATTTTGGACACGCAGTTTTATTATGTACTGGTGGATATGGAAATGTATTTTACCTTTCTACAAATGCCATGGCTTGTAATGTAACTGCAGCTTGGAAAGCGCATAAAAAAGGTGCTTACTTTGCCAATCCGTGTTATACTCAAATTCACCCAACTTGTATTCCTGTCTCTGGCGATCATCAATCAAAATTAACGTTAATGAGTGAATCGTTGCGTAATGATGGAAGAATTTGGGTTCCAAAACGTAAAGAAGATGCGGAAGCAATTCGCAATGGAAAATTAAATCCTAACGATTTAAAAGAAGAAGATAGAGATTATTATTTAGAAAGACGTTACCCTGCTTTTGGAAATTTAGTTCCAAGAGATGTGGCTTCGCGTGCTGCTAAAGAACGTTGTGATGCAGGTTTTGGTGTGAATAAAACTGGTGAAGCAGTATACTTAGATTTTGCTTTTAACATGAAGTATAAATATGGTAAACAAGTAGCAACTTTAAAACATATAACAAATCCTACTGAAGCACAATTAACTGAATTTGGACATGAAGTAATCAAGGAAAAATATGGTAATTTATTTGACATGTACAAACAAATTACTGGCGTAAATCCTTATGAAAACCCAATGATGATATACCCTGCGGTACATTATACCATGGGTGGACTTTGGGTAGATTATAACTTAATGACAACTGTTCCTGGTTTGTATGCTTTGGGTGAAGCTAATTTCTCTGATCACGGTGCCAATCGTTTAGGAGCTTCTGCTTTAATGCAAGGTTTGGCCGATGGTTATTTTGTTATTCCTTATACCATTGGTGCATATTTGGCAAATGAAATTAGCGTAAAATCTATTTCTACCGATCATGAAGCATTTGTAGAAGCAGAAAAAAATGTTCAATCTACTATTGAAAAATTATTTGCCGTTAAAGGCACTAAACCTGTTGATTTTTTCCATAAGCGTTTGGGTAAAATTATATGGGACAATTGCGGAATGGCTCGTAATGTGGAAGGTTTAACTAAAGCAATTTCAGAAATTAAAGCACTTCGTGAAGAGTTTTGGAATGATGTTCGAGTTACTGGTGAAGCCAATGATTTTAACCCTGAATTAGAAAAAGCCGGACGTGTTGCCGACTTTATTGAACTAGGTGAGTTAATGTGTAAAGATGCTTTAGAACGCAATGAAAGTTGTGGTGGACATTTCCGTGAAGATCATCAAACGGAAGAAGGTGAGGCTTTACGTGATGATGAAAATTTCAAAAATGTATCGGCATGGGAATTTAAAGAAATAGGAAATTGGGACTTACACCAAGAAGAACTAGTTTACGAAAACATAAAAATTGCACAACGTAGTTACAAATAACAGTTAACAAAGTAAAAAGTTATTTGGTTTATTATTTTAAAACTTATAACCATAATCAATATAAAAAATTAAATATTATGAGCGGAAATATGAATATCAACTTAAAAGTTTGGCGCCAGAAAAACGGTAAAAGTCAAGGTAAATTAGTTGATTACAAAGTAGAAAATGTATCTCCTGATATGTCATTTCTTGAAATGTTTGATGTATTAAATGATAGATTAATAAATGAAGGAAAAGACGAACCAATCGCGTTTGATCATGATTGTAGAGAAGGTATTTGTGGCTCTTGTAGCATGTACATTAATGGTAGGCCGCATGGGCCAAACCAAGGTGTTACTACTTGCCAATTGCACATGCGTAGCTTTAAAGACAATGATACCATTGTAGTAGAACCTTGGCGTTCGGCTGCTTTTCCGGTTATAAAAGATTTAGCAACCAACCGTTCTGCTTTTGATAGAATCATAGCTTCTGGAGGATTTATTTCCATCAATACAGGAAATGCACAAGATGCAAATAACTTACCTATTGCAAAAGACAATGCAGACGATTCGTTTGCTGCAGCGGCTTGTATTGGTTGTGGTGCTTGTGTAGCTGCTTGTAAGAATTCTAGTGCAATGTTATTCGTTTCGGCTAAAGTTTCTCAATTGGCATTATTGCCACAAGGAGCTCCTGAACGTGCTACTCGTGTGTTAAATATGGTAGCTCAAATGGATGCTGAAGGATTTGGTTCTTGTACCAATACTGGTGCTTGCGAAGCTGAATGTCCTAAACAAATTTCATTGACCAATATTGCTCGTTTAAACAGGGAATATTATAAAGCACAATTGTTCTCAAACGAAGGTTAGTTGACCAATTTTTAATTTGTCTTCGGTTGATGTTCGCATCAAACCGAATCCCGAAAATAAAATCCCAAAAAATC
The DNA here is from genome assembly GCA_947456185.1 of Bacteroidota bacterium. Classification (GTDB taxonomy): domain Bacteria; phylum Bacteroidota; class Bacteroidia; order UKL13-3; family UKL13-3; genus JAAFJM01. The sequence continues at coordinate 20,650 of CANGPW010000006.1, forward strand.
CATTAATTGTAATATTACAGTTAATGGATTTTTTTTCATTTTTATGCAACAAAAAATACTATTTTGCTACCTTAATTTTTAAGTGTTTTAAACTATAAAATAAAACGTGATTAAATCGACTCATTTTCACTTTATACTTTTTATTTTATTTAGCATCATGGCTAAATTTTCTATTGCTACGCATTACCGTGCAGGAGAAATTTTATTCAGAAACATTTCTGGTTTTAACTATGAAATAACTGTAATAACATATACCGACCAAAACTCACAAGGTGATGTGAGTACAGGTTCTATAGATGTAAGTTTTGGAGATTTCAGAACTCAAAATATTCCAAGAACAACAAAATCAGCATTGATTAACGAAGCCGGATATGGCGTTCAAAAAAATGTTTATAAAACAACTCATCTTTATGGAGGTGGTGGCATTTATAGAGTTTGTATAATTGATAAAAACAGGGTTGATGGTATCAATAATATAAATGGCGGACAATCAGTAAACGTAGCATTTTGTGTAACTGCACAAATAGTTATAGGATTTGATAATCAATCACCAATTTTGCTTTCATCGCCCATTGATAGAGGTTGTGTCAATAAAGTTTTTACTCATAATCCTAGTGCTTACGATCCTGATGGTGATAGTTTAGTTTTTGAAATTAGATCGCCTAAAGATGATTGTGATAAAGATGTTCCAGGCTTTCAAATTCCTTTATATACAGATTCATTTGTTATCAATCAAAACTCTGGTCAATTAACTTGGAGTAAACCACTAAAAGTTGGAATTTATAATATTGTTATTCGTGTAAAAGAATATAGAAGAAATGGGAAAATTAAACCTATTTTAGTTGGTTATGTTGATAGAGACATGCAAATTAAAATAGAAATTTGTACTAATAATCCACCAATTATAGCCAATTTGAGCAATGAATGTGTAATTGTTGGTGATTTACTTCAAAAAAATATTTCAGCCAGTGACCCCGACATTAACAATGTAACACTTACAGCATCTGGTGGACCATTTGCTCAAAAATTTGGTACAGCATTCACATCTCCAACAGTTGCAATTGGTAATCCAACAGGGTTTTTATTTAGGTGGAGACCAGCTTGTACTTCTATTCGTGCAGCGCTTTTTCAAGCTGATTTTAAAGCTGTAGATAATGGATCTCCATTTCCTCTTTCAAACTTTAATCATTTTAAAATAAAAGTAATTGGACCAGCGCCAAAAAACTTTTCCATTATCCAAGATAGCAATGGATTTAAATTAAACTGGAGTCCTGATAGTTGTAATTTTGCTTTTGGTTATAAAATTTATAGACGAATAGATTCCTCCTTTTGGAATCCAGGTTGTCAAAATGGAGTTCCCTCATTTACAGGTTTTGAATTATTAGATACTACACAAGGAGTAAATAACACCAACTATTTTGACAATAATAATGGCAAAGGATTATCACCATTAATTAATTATTGTTATAGAATTACTTCATTTTATTTAGCAAGAAATGATGAAGGCCAAATAGTAGGTTTAGCAGAAAGTTCAGAAGGATTAGCTAGTAAAGAAATTTGTGGCGTTATTACTAGAACAAAGCCAATCATTACCCATGTAAGTGTTTTAAAAACTGATGTGTCAAATGGTGCTATTTTAGTAAAATGGTTGAAACCTTTATTCCTTGATTCTATTCAATTTGCGCCACCTTACACCATTCAATTACAAAGAACGGTTTTTGGAAACGCTAATTATGTAAATATTGGAGTTGGTAAAAATTACAATACATTTAGTGAAATAATGAATGACAGTTTAGTTGATTCCACAATAAATACTCAAACCATTCAGTATAATTATAAATTGATGTTTTATTGCACCAAAACATTAAATCCACTTTCCTACATTGACCAAAGTATAGCAGCAAGTTCTGTATATTTAATGCCCAATAACACCGATAAAGCCATTATTTTAAACTATAAATTTGATGTTCCTTGGACCAATAAATCCTATAATATTTACAGAAAAACTGGAAGTGCTTTTACTTTTTTAACAAATACAAATAACACTTCATACAGAGATACAGGTTTAATAAATGGTCAATCTTATTGTTACTATATCACCACAATTGGAAATTATAGTTTAATGGTAGATTCTTTGTTTAATAATTCGCAAGAAGCCTGTGGAATTCCAGAAGATACCATTCCTCCTTGCATTCCAGTTCTTAGCTATATTAGTCCGTGTACACAGTTTAATTTAAACAATATTATTTTGAATTGGACGTATCCAAATACATGTACTCAAGATGTAGAAACTTATAAAATTTATTACAGAAAGAAAAACACATTGCCTTGGGTTTTAATTGCTACTAGCAATGCGAATACATTTACATATACCGATACAAATTCATTATTAAAATATAGCATAGCGGGTTGTTATGGTGTTACCGCAACTGATTCTATTGGAAATGAAAGTAACATCAATGGAAATGCTTTTTGTATTGATAATTGCCCATATTATGAATTACCAAATGTATTTACTCCAAATGGTGATGGAATCAATGATTTATTTAAACCGAGAAAGTACCGCTTTATTGAAAAAATAGAATTTCAAGTTTTTAACCGTTGGGGCAATCCAGTTTTTGATTCTGAAAACATTGATATCAATTGGAATGGTAAAGACAAAGAATCAGGTAAAGATTTATCGAGTGGTGTATATTTTTATACTTTAAAAATATACAAAAACTATTTATCAGGAACTGTAATGGAACCTGTAAGAGGTACCATTACAATTATAAGAGAGTAATACATGCAAAAATTTGATTGCATTATAATTGGTGGTGGATTAGGTGGGTTAACACTTTCCATTCAATTAGCAAAAAAAGGATACCAAATAGCTTTATTGGAAAAAGAAACTTATCCTTTTCATAAAGTTTGTGGAGAATACATAGCCATGGAATCTTGGAATTATTTAATCAATTGTGGTATTCAATTACCCAATTTACATTTACCAAGACTAGAAAAATTGAAAGTTTCAGCACCTAACGGAAATTTTATTGAGCATCAATTAAAACCTGGTGGATTTGGAATTTCGCGACATAAACTAGATCATTTATTGGCATTAGAAGCCAAGAAACTAGGTGTAAATTTAATTGAAAATTGCAAGGTAAATGATGTAACCGAAATCAATGAAAACCATTATTTAGTTCATTCAAATATTGAAACCATAGAAGCAAAAATTGTTGTTGGAAGCTATGGAAAGCGGAGCAATTTAGATGTAAAATTAAACAGGGATTTTATACAAAATAAAGCCAAAGGATTGAATAATTATATTGGCATCAAATACCATGTAAAAGCAAATTTGCCAAATGATATAATAGAACTGCATAACTTTAAAAATGGGTATTGCGGCATTTCTAAAATTGAAGAGGAAAAGTATTGTATGTGTTATTTAACAACTGCACAAAATTTAAAAGAACACAATGGAAATATCAAGAAAATGGAGGAGTCTGTTTTGTATAAAAATCCATTTTTAAAAAAATATTTCACCTCCTTTGAAAGTTTTTACGAAGAGCCCTTGGCAATATCACAAATAAATTTTTCCAATAAAACACAACACGAAAACGGAATAATTATGCTTGGTGATGCTGCCGGATTAATCACACCACTTTGTGGAAATGGAATGAGTATGGCCATGAAAGCAGCTAAAATACTGAGCGAATTACTTCCACAATATTTTGAAAATGAAATAAATAAATCACATTTAACAGCAAAATATGTGTTTCAGTGGAAACAAAATTTCAGTACCAGACTTTGGGCAGGAAGGAAAATTCAAGGAGTTTTTGGCAATGAAATGATGACAAACTTGCTCATAAATGCAATAAAACCAATGCCTTTTTTAGTCAATAAACTGGTTTCTTTAACGCATGGAAAGTCATTTTAACTACATTATATTGAAATAAATAATTTGCTTCTTAATATTAAAGCTTTATATTGTGCAATCAAATTAATAAGCTTCTAATTCATTCAATTAATTTATGAAAATAGCACTACTTGGTTATGGGAAAATGGGAAAAGCAATTGAAAAAATTGCCTTAGCCAAAGGCCATGAAATTGTTTATCGTGTTGACTTAAACAATGCCTTTGATTTTTTACCTTTAAGTTTGCAAAACGTAGATGTGGCTATTGATTTTAGCATGCCAACTGCCGCAGTTGATAATATTTTAAAATGTTTTGAAGCAAACGTGCCAATTGTAGTTGGAACTACTGGTTGGTATGATCAATTTGATGCCATAAAAGAAAAATGTTTGACTGAAAAGCAAAGCATGGTTTATAGCAGTAATTTTAGTATTGGTGTAAATATATTTTATAAAATAAATAAGATGTTGGCACAAATAATGAAAAATCATGACTATGATGTAATGATCAATGAATCGCACCACACCGCCAAAAAAGATCATCCGAGCGGTACTGCGTTGACTTTGGCCAATCAAATAATGTCAGAAAATACCAAGAAAGAAAAAATAAAAGATCGTTTATTATTTGACAATTCAACTCCATCACAAAGTACCAAATCAAACGAATTATTAATTGAAAGTTACCGAGAAGGTGATATCATGGGTGACCATACTGTTCGTTATGAAAATGTAATAGACATCATAGAAATTACCCATAGCGCTAAGAGCAGGTATGGATTTGCACAAGGAGCTGTTTTGGCTGCAGAATGGTTAGTTGGCAAAAAAGGCATTTACACCCTTGATGATATTTTACAATTCTAAAATTTACCGTTTACAATCAAATAAAACAATTTAACAAAATTTGAATAATTAGCAGTTAACTATGTTTAACTATGTATATTCAATAAAAAAATATTCATGAATAATATAAAAGAAAATAACAATCTAGTTAAAGGTAATTTTTTTACAGAATTGTTTAATTATTTTTACAAAAGCCCTAAAAATTTCAGTAAAAAACAATGGTCAATTATTTCCATTTGGATAATTATTAATTTTGTATGTATGTTTTTATACATGGCCGCTGGTGCTACATTTGGCTTAGCTTTGGTAAATTGTATTTATGGAATACTCATTATATTTGGCTATTTTACTAGAGTAATTGCCATGTTAATTGCACCCATTTTTATTTTAATATTTAAAATTGTTGGCTTGGTTTTTAAACAAGAAAATGAAATTCAAACTGCTTACGAATGGAGCGATGCCCTAATATTTGCAACCATTGCAGCTACCATTATTCGTGGTTATTTTATGGAAGCTTATACCATTCCTACTTCTTCCATGGAAAAATCCTTATTGGTTGGTGATTTTTTATTTGTAAGTAAATACAGCTATGGAAACAGGTTGCCACAAACGCCTTTAAGCTTTCCATTTGTTCATAATAAATTACCTTATTCTGAAACCACCCAATCGTATTTAGAATGGATGAAAATGCCTTACACCCGCTTATTTGCGGTGTCTTCCATTAAAAACAATGATGTGGTTGTGTTCAACTATCCTTTTGAAATAGACAAACCAACTGATAAAAAAGAAAATTATATCAAGCGTTGTGTGGGCATAGCTGGCGACAGTTTAAAAGTAGTAAATCAGCAATTATTTATCAATAATAAACCAGCAGACAATCCAGACTTAATGCAACATTTTTACAAAGTAGTAAGTACTGAGGGTATCACTGAAAAATTTATAAAAGACAATGACATTACTGAAGGTGGCGCCACTGATAAAGGATATTTATTAATCAATTTATCAAATAAATCGAAAGCCAAATTGAAAGAATTGCCAGGAATTGTTTCTATTGAAAAAAATGATACTACATTCATAAGTGGCTATACTACTTTTCAAGAAAAATATAAGTGGAGTATTGATGATTATGGCCCTATTTATATTCCAAAAAGTGGCGATATCATTGAAATGAATGAGCACAATTATGAAGTATATCAATTTGCCATCAACCATTATGAAGACAACCCAACTTTAACTTGGGAAAATGGACAAGCCATGAACAATGGTCAAGCAATAAAAACTTATCAGTTTAAGTATAATTATTATTTTATGATGGGCGATAACCGTGATAATTCCGCAGATAGTCGTTTTTGGGGATTTGTTCCAGAAACTCATATTGTGGGTAAAGCACTTTTTGTATGGATGAGTTGGGATTCTGGAAACAAAGAAGTACGTTGGAAAAGATTATTTAAAGGAATTAAATAAATTATTTCAACAGATTTGATGTAATATATCAATCAAAATATTCTTTAACATTGTTCCAAAAACAATAAATTCGTCAAAAAAATCATAAAAATAAAACATGAAATTGAAAAAATATATCATTTTTTTATCCTTATTGTTTACCATATTTTTTGCTGCCTGCTCCCATTATGATGATTTGCAAAAAAATACTAAACAAAGTGCAGCTAATGAAGACGAAAGCCATAAAACTGGAGAAGATTGTATGAGTTGTCATAATAATTCATCGAACGAGGCTTCCAGTGAAGGTTGGTGGAATGTAGCTGGATCGGTTTTTAATAATGGTTCTCCAGCCAATAATGTTACAGTAGAATTATGGAGTGAACCTAATGGAGGTGGTTTTAAAATTTCAACTTTAACATCAGACAAAAAAGGTAATTTTTATACCAATAAAATCATCAACTTTAATGGTGGATGCTATCCTTTAGTTATCAGTGGTTCAAAAAGAAAGAATATGATTTCTAAATTTATGGGCGGAATGAGTTGTTCTAATTCAAGTTGTCATGGTGGTATCATTGATAAAATAAACATCAACTAAATGAAAATTTCAAATCAAGCTATTAGCATGAAAATAATTCTCTCAACTTTACTTTTTGGTTTTATTGTTTTAACAGGTTGTTATTACGACAAAGAAGAACAACTTTACCCAAATTCAGGTACTAATTGCAATGCACTGCTAACCTATAATACTGGAATAAAAACTATTATAGATGGAAATTGTGCAACATCGGGTTGCCATGTATCGGGAGGAACTTCTCCTGATTTAACAACTTACTCTTTAGTTAAGGCCAATACCTTGAGAATAACAGCAAGAGCTGTTACCATTAAAGACATGCCAAAACCATCAGGAATGTCTAGTTGTAATATCACAAAATTAGATAATTGGATAAAAGCTGGAGCTTTAGAAAACTAAAAATGAAAAAAAATATACTTTTTATCGCAATGCTTTTAATGGTAAATTATGCTTGGGCACAAGATGATTTATTAGACATGTTGAAAGCTGAAAATACCGTTTCGAGCCCAGTATTAGCAACCTTTAAAGGAACCAGAATTATTACAGGACAGAGCAATGAAAACATTGCTAAAAAACATTTAAACTTTTTGATTCTTCATCGTTTTGGAGAGTTAAAAGATGATGCTTGGTATTACAGTTTATTAGGAATAGATGCAGCTACTGTTCGTTTGGCTTTAGATTATGGAATTACCAATAAATTAATGGTTGGAGTTGGTAGAAGCTCTGTAGCTAAAATATATGATTTTAGTGTAAAATATAAACTTTTTCAACAAACAAGTGGTGGCAAGAAAAACTTTCCAATAGCTATTTCTTATTATGGAAATATGGGGCTTAACACTACTACTTTTGCAGATCCTACAAGAGATAATTATTTCACTTCACGATTAAATTTTTGTAACCAATTAATCATTTCAAAAAAAGTTACACCAGGAATTTCATTACAAATAACTCCAACTTTTGTACACAGAAATTTAGTGGCAAAAACCAGTGATCCAAATGATGTAATTGCTTTAGGTTTGGGTGGTTCGTTTAAAATTACTAGAAGTACGCGTTTCAATATTGAATATTACCCTCGTTTAACGGGAAGAGATGAATTAATTCCGAATACAAATAATAACTTTGAAGATTATTTAGCTGTAGGTGTTGATATAGAAACAGGTGGTCACGTATTTCAATTAATGTTTAGCAATTCAACTTATATGTTTGAGCAAGGATTTGTGGCTCAAACTACTGGTAAATGGAGTGATTTTGGAATAAGATTAGGCTTTAATTTATCACGTACTTTTTCATTTGATAACGAACATAAAAAATAGTAGTTTACTATTGGCACCATCATTGTAATAAACAATAAAAAACATAAAAATGAAAATCACAAACCAAGTCATCGGCATGAAACTAATCTTAACAATTGCTGCCATAGCACTATTTTCAATAGCAAATTCATCGGCACAAACTTTATATAAAGCTACCAATGCCACCGTAAGCTTTTTTTCAAAAACTCCCATTGAAGACATTGACGGAAAAAGTGAAACAGCTACAACTTTGGTAAATATAGAAACAAAAGATATTGCTTTTATGATTCAAAATAATTCTTTCAAATTTCCAAATAAGTTAATGCAAGAGCATTTCAACGAAAAATACATGGAAAGTGAAAAATATCCTGCAAGTAGTTTTAGAGGAAATATTCAAGAAGATATTAATTTAAAAGCAATTGGTACATACAAAGTAAATGTAAAAGGTAAATTGAATATTCATGGAATAATTCAGGAAAGAATAATAACTGGAACCATTATAGTTAATGAAGGAAGTATTGTATTGGAAAGTGATTTTAAAGTAAAAAATTCAGACCATAAAATAGAAATTCCTTCTTTGGTTGTTACTAAAATTGCTGATGAATTAGATGTAAATGTAAAAGCTATATTATTTCCTAAAAAGTAATTATTTGAATTTAATATTCATATTTAAAAGTGGAAATTTAAATTACTGCATTTTTTTAACAAAATTTTAGATTTTCATTTCATTTAAAAAGCATAAACTTGCCTTTACCAAATGAAAATTAAATACAGCATATTATCACTCTTTTTGGTGTTATTTTTAACAAATAACACCAATGCTCAAACTGAGCAAAAAATATTTATGGATAAAAGTGAAAACATTATCTCGCTTTTTAAAAACAGAAATTACGATTCATTAACCAAGCAGTTTAACGAACAGCAAATTTCGTTCAATAGCCCAATGGCATTGGCTTCTAATTACGACCCAATTATTGAAAAATATGGTGGTATTACTAAATATAAATTTGCCGGATTTAGTGAAAACTATGGTCAAATAAATATAGAATATGTTACCAAAACAGTTTATAACATTGATTTATTAATTGAATTGGTTTTTAACAGAGAAAATAAAAAATTAATCCTTTATCGATTTACAGAAACTTTTAAAACCTATGCAATTCCTGATTATGCCACTGCGGAAAATTATCATGATGAAAACATAACATTTGCAGCTGATACAAGCATGCCATTAAGTGGTATTTTAAGCATGTCTGTTGGAATTAAAAAAGTACCACTGGTAATTATTATTCCAGCTGCAGGACCAACAGATGCAGATGGTAATTTTGTTTCAAAACCTTATAAAGACATTGCAGTGGGTTTGGCTACAAATGGATATGCCGTTTTTAGGTATAACAAACGCAGTTTGAATTATGGTTTCAATTTTTCGCAGAACAAAATGAATGGGGTGCCATTTACTCCTCGTGAAGATTTATTAGATGATTTACAAGCTGTAATTAATTTATTAAAGAAAAATCCAAATATAGACAGTACCAAAATATATTTACTTGGGCATGGGGAAGGTGCTTATTTTGCTCCATTTGTAGCCAAAGAAAATCCTTTTATAAAAGGGATTATTATGATGGGAGCAAACGCCAATCATCCTTTAGAAATGATGATAGACCAAAACAAATATTTAGGAAGAATATTACCTCATAAAAAAGTACATTTTGATGAAGATGATGCCAAAGCTAAAATAGTTTTGAAACGAAAAGTAAAAGAAAACACTTCCTACTTTTTATTGCCTCACGAAATTCCAGCTAAATATTGGTTATGGATCAATAAATACGATCAAATAAAAGTAGCAAAAAAGCTAACAATTCCAATTTTAATTATGCAAGGCGCGCGCGATTACCAGGTAGATAAAAAGAATTTTGCAGTGTGGGAGAAAAAGCTAAAAAACCATACAAATGTTACCTTTAAAATGTATGAAAAAATGAATCATATAATGCATGCTGGTGAGGGTGAATCAACTTACAGCGAATATGCAATTATGCGCCATATTCCATATGAAGTAATCAATGATTTACAAGTTTGGCTTCATGAAAATTAGAAAAATAAAAGTAGTTAATTATTAAAATATTTTATCAATAATTGCTAAATTTATTTTATAAAAAAAGCCCAATTTGAAATTTCAAATTGGGCTTTTTTTATAAATTGATAATAATTATTGCTTTGGAGATTCTACAGGTACAGGCTTCACGTCACCTTTGATATAAAGAATAACGTTTGATTTTTTACCATTGCTCATTACTGTTACAGTTTTGTTAAAAGACCCAGGCGATGCTGCATTATAAGTTGCTTTTACATAACCTTTTCCACCTGCTTTAATTGGTTCTTTTGTCCATTCTGGAGTAGTACAACCACAACCTGCTGCTGCATTTGTAATAATTAATGGCTCTTTTCCTGAATTTTTAAATACAAAAGTATAAGATGCAGGAACTCCTTGTGGAATTGATCCAAATTCGTGCGTTTCTTTTTCAAACGTAATATCTGCTTGGTTTGGATTTTCAACAGCTGCAGGAACTGTTCCGGGAGTTGTTGAAGTTTGAGCTTTAGCGTTAAAACTAAAAAATGTTGCTACTGCAACAATTGCTGTGATGATTAACTTTTTCATTTTTGTTTATTTTTTTGTTTTTTTTAATTTATGTTTTGACGTTTACAAATGTTATACCAATTTTTTAAAAACCATCTCAAAGATAAGAATATTTAAATAACTAGTGCTTAAAAAATTCTTAACTTTTGCAATAATTCTGTTTTTTTACAAATCAAATAGTGGCTAATTTATTTTTACTGAACAAAAGTATTGCGCCCGCAATTAATAAAAATATTGCCATAATTACATAAGCAAAAATAATATTATTACTCATTGAAAAAAATGATTGTGAAAACATGAAAATAAAAATGCTCCGAGTTAATACATTGATTAAATTAAAAATACTACCTACCCTACCCATTAAGTTATTAGGAATAATTTTAAACATATAAGTGAGTCGTAATACCCTGATTCCTGCATTACAAAAACCTAAAATGATACTTACGATATATATTATTAAAACACTTTTACTAATGGCAGCGGCAATAAATATAAATGCAACTACAAAAGTTAATATAACAATGACTTTTACAATAGAGGCCTTATCAAATAATTTATTAATAAAAAAACCAGCACTTAAAGCACCAATGGCATAAATGGTGTCGGCTAAAGCAAAAACATTGCCTTTGGCAAGCAAATGTTGTTTAATATAAGTTGGTAAAACTGCATGAATTTCAACCAAAAGCATGGCAAAAACCATGTAACTACTTACTCCAAATATAAAAACATATTGGTGTTCTTTTAAATAGGTAAATCCTTTTTTTAGTCGCTCAATGACGCCATGGTTAAATTCTGTAATTTTTTTAATAGGAGCATAAGGGATAAAATAAATTAATAATGCAGCTATAAAATAAGTGATGGCATCCATCATAAACACATCATATATTTGCCAAGCTTTGATGCTTATTTCAAAATTCAATACATTAATTTCAAAACCATCTAACAACATGGCTGCAAATCCACCTGATAAGATTGAAGTAGATTGACCCACAATTTCTATGTTAGAATTTACCGATTTATATTGTTCGGGACTTGAAATTTCTTGTCCAAATGCATATAAAGTTGGGTAATGTATATTGTAATTAAGCATGGTAATGGCAAATACTGCCACAATTAAATAACTGGGCAAACCATGATTGAAATATCCAATGATGGCAATGGTAAAAATAAGTAAACCACAAATAATGGAAGTAAATAAAAAATTATTTTTCCTGCTAAATTTATCAACTAAAGTTCCAGCATACAAGCCAAAAAACATGATAAAAAAAGTAAGTGCTGCATAGGAATAATTAAATACTTGCGAATTGTTATTTTTGGCAAAATACCATGGAATGGATAGCATGCTCACACCTTGGGCAAAACCACTGATGCCATTGGCAAAAAATAAAAGTAATAATGATTTTCGGTTTTCGTGCATGGTTTCAAAACTAATGTTTGCATTTGATTATATTTTGAAAATAGTTATCATTATTGTTTATTTGAATAAAATAAATGGCTGACAAATCAATAAAATTAACACCGCAACAAGCTTTGCTAAAAATGGCCAATTATTGTGCTTACCAAGAAAGGTGTCATTCAGAAACAAAAAACAAATTAGCGGAACTAGGAATTTATTATGAAAATGCCGATCAAATAATTGCTGAGTTAATTACTCAAAATTATTTAAATGAAGAGCGTTTTGCAAAAGCATATGCTGGTGGAAAATTCAGAATAAAAAAATGGGGTCGAAATAAAATAAAGCAGGAATTAAAGCAAAAACAAGTTTCAGATTATTCCATTCTGCAAGGTTTAAAAGAAATAGATGCCGATGATTATTTGGTAACTTTAAAAAAGGAAGCCAAAGAAAAATACGAAAAAGTAAAAGATAAAAATGTATTGATAAAAAATAATAAAACTGCCCAATATTTAATGAGTAGAGGCTTTGAGGCCGATTTGGTTTGGGATGTTTTAAAAGAATTTAAAAATAAATAAATCCTTAGGTCTACTATAATGCAATTGCATTTTCAAGGTCTTCAGGCTTGTGATTATGCTTAAATAACATTGCAAATGCAATAGCAATAATTAACGCATAAATAGCAAAAGAAATCCAGATAGCATGCCAATCTTTATTGCCATTTAAAGTAAAATAATGATCAATAACATAGCCACTGATTGAGCTTCCTATTACTGCTCCAAATCCATTGGTCATCATCATGAATAAACCTTGCGCGCTAGAACGAATAGAAGAATCAGTAGAAGTTTCAATGAATAGTGAGCCTGAAATATTGAAAAAATCAAAAGCCATTCCATATACCACACAGGATAAAATGATCATCCACAAACCACCTGAAGGATCACCATAGGCAAATAATGCAAAGCGTAAAACCCATGCCACCATTGAAATTAGCATGACTTGTTTAATTCCAAATCGTTTAAGGAAAAATGGAATTGCTAAAATAAATAAGGTTTCAGATATTTGAGAAATGGACATGATGATAGTTGAATATTTAGCAACAAATGAATTACTGTATTCAGGAATTTTAGAAAAATCGGATAGAAAAGTATCTCCATACATGTTTGTTAATTGCAAAGCAGCGCCTAAAAACATAGAGAATATTAAAAACAATGCAATTTTATAAGTTCCAAAAAGTTTAAAGGCATCCAATCCTAATTTCTGAACTAAAGTAGCATTTTCAGAAATTAGTTTTTGTGGTGGGCATTTGGGTAAGAAAAATGAATAAATTCCCAATGCAATGGCTGCAATGGCTGCTATATAAAACATATTTGCTGAAGCTTTATTACCAGAAATATTGGTAATCCACATGGCAATGATAAATCCAATAGTGCCCCATACGCGAATTGGGGGGAATACTTTCACAACATCAAATTTGTTGTTTTTTAAAATATTATAAGCAATAGAATTTGACAGAGATAAAGTTGGCATATAGCAAAGCATTGCTGATAAAATGATCCAAAAGAAGGAAGCTGGTGATTCAACTTGCGGTATATAACATAGAAACAAACCACCAAGAATGTGTAAAATTCCATATAATTTCTCGGCATTTAAATATTTATCAGCAATAATTCCTGTTAAAGCTGGCATCAAAATGGAAGAAAGTCCTAAGGTAGAAAAAATAGCACCAAAATCATCAGCTTTCCATTGCTTGGTAGCAAACCAATAATTTCCAACTGTAATCAGCCAAGCTCCCCAAACAAAAAACTGCAGGAAACTCATTAAAATAAGTCGATTTTTTATATTCATAAAGGTTTATTTTTTAATGTTATTGAAATAATTTGAATTAATTCAGTAATTTTTATTGGTAAATATTATTTTCTTAAATCTATTTCATCCCTAATTTTTGCAGCTAAAACATAGTCTTCAATTTGAAGGGCATCATTTAATAAAATGTGCAAATTTTCTAAAGATGCTTTCGATAAATCGTTGGGTGAATTTGATGTAACATTTTGATTAGAAATATCCTCCTTTATACTTTCCTCATCGCTGGCATCCACAATAATTCCTGCTTCTTCCATGACATCATCATATGAATAAATTGGACATTTAAACCTAACAGCTAAAGCAATACTATCGCTAGCTCTGGCTTCCAATTCTTTTACAATTCCCAATTGTTCACAAATCAATTTAGCATGAAAAACGCCTTCATTTAAACTATAAATTTGAACTTCAATCAATTCAATATTGAATTCTTTGAAAAAATTCAAAAACAAATCGTGCGTCATTGGACGAAAAGGAACAATTTTTTCAATTTCAATGGCTATAGCCTGCGCTTCAAAGCTTCCTATAACTATTGGCAATCGTATATTACTATTTATGTCACCAAGTATTAATGTATAGCTTCCACTTTTTTGTCCGCTACTTAAACCTAATACGTTTAACTTAATTTTATCCATTTAATTGGTATTATTAAAAAAACAAATTAATTAAATAATTACTTCAATGTACAAACAACTTATCAATATTAGTAAATAAATTATTACGGCATGTTAAATTTACTTCTACATTATGGAATTTGAATCAAAACCTATAAATAGCATATTTTTTAAAATAAATTATTACTTTGCGCTATTAAAATTTTAAAAAAAATACACACTTTCATATGTATAAACACAAAAACATCACTCGAATTTGCATATTAGTATTTTCAATATTCGTTTTCAATTTAAATTATTCAGCAGCTCAAAATCAAATGCTTAGTTTGCAAAATATTGCAAAAATAAAGATTGATGATTTAAGTGATAATGAAATAGCAGATTTTTGGGAAAAAACTCAAAACAGCGGTTTAACGCTATCGCAATTAGAAAAAGAAGCTAAAAACAGAAATGTTCCTGCTGATGAAATTATAAAATTAAAAGAAAGAATTAATAATTTACAAGCTACCAATACTCCAACTAAAACCACAATAATTGGGGAGAGAAAAATTACTTCAAAACCTGATGGTAATTTACAATTAGAAAAAGAGCGTTCAAAAATTTTTGGTGCTGAATTGTTCAGCAATAAAAATTTAACATTTGAGCCTAATATGAAAATGGCTACCCCACAAAACTATCAACTAGGGCCAGATGATGAACTTTTAATAGATATATATGGCTATTCTGAGGAAACCATGAATTTAAAAGTAAGCCCAGATGGAAACATTAGGATACCATTAGCTGGAATTGTTCAAGTTTCAGGATTAACAATAGAGCAAGCAAAAATTAGAATTGTTCGATCATTGTCGCAAATATATGAAAGAATAAATTCAGGTGAAACTAAAGTAAACATTACACTCGGAAATATAAGAAGCATTAAAGTTTTAATTGTTGGAGAGGTAAATTTACCAGGAACTTACACTTTACCTTCATTAGCTACTGTATTTAATGCCCTTTATGCATCGGGAGGACCCAATAAAAATGGTTCAATGCGTAATATTAAAGTAATTAGAAACAATAAATTAATTGTAACATTAGACATTTATGACTTTATGTTAAAAGCTGAAGTTAAAGGAAATATCAGGTTACAAGATCAAGATATTATAAAAATAAGTCCGTATGAAAATAAAATTTCAATTAAAGGTGAGGTGAAACGTGAAGGATTTTTTGAAGTACAAAAAAATGAAACTTTAAACGATGTAATCAATTTTGCTGGTGGTTTTACCAATGATTCATATAAGGAAAAAATAAAAGTTATAAGAAACACTTCCAAACAGAAAAGTGTGGCCGATATTCAACAAGAATTATTTGGCATGTTTAATCCTAAAAGTGGTGACGAATTTCAAGTAGATAAATTATTGAATAGATATGAAAACAGAGTGATAATTAATGGTGCTGTTTTTAGACCAGGAACTTATGCACTAGAAAGTGGATTAACTGTTTTAAAATTAATTAATAAAGCTGAAGGTTTAAAGGAGGATGCTTTTGCTACAAGAGCTATTATATACAGATTAAAAGAAGATAACAGTTTAACCATGTTATCTATTAATTTAATAGATGCAAAAGATGGAAAAGTGTCTGATATATTATTACAAAGAGAGGACATAATTCAAATTGCATCGAAGCTTGAATTAAAAGAAGGTTATAATGTAACTATCAATGGTCAAGTTATTAATCCAGGTACATTTTCATATGCTCAAAACATGAAAATAGAAGATTTGATAATAGCAGCCGGAGGATTTAGGGAAGCTGCTTCATACAGTAGAGTAGAAGTTTCACGCAGAAAATTTGATACTGATAAAACTCAAACCAATGCTGAAATAGCTATAGTTAAACAGTTTGATTTAAATAAAGATTTAAAAGATAATCCTTCTCTAAAATTTGAATTAGAACCTTTTGACATTGTAAATGTTTATGTCCAACCTGGTTATGAACCACAAAAAAATGTAACCATTGAAGGTGAAGTATTATATCCGGGTAATTATACACTTGAAAAAAACAATGAATATATTTCTGATTTACTAAAACGAAGTGGTGGTTTAACCGCAGCTGGATACTTAGATGGAATAGTATTGTTAAGAAAAAAAAATAGAAGTGTTTTAGAAGATATCATAAAAGCAAACAAATTAAGGGCATTGCAAAAGCAAAGTAAAGATCAAGAAGATGTAAATGAACAAATACTTAATTCTGAAAATGGGGAATATGATATTGTAGGAATCGATGTTTCAAAAATATTAAAAAAACCAGGATCAAAAGCTGATTTATTATTAAGAGAAGGTGATATAATAAGGGTTCCGTATATTAAACAAACTGTTTTCGTAAGTGGAGAGGTACTTTACCCTGTAAAAGTAAATGTAAACATTGCAGGTGGTTTAAGAGGATTTGTAAGAAATGCAGGCGGATTCAGTATTAAGGCTATGAAAAGAAAAACTTATGTGGTATATGCAAACGGAACCGTAAAAGCCTCAAAAAACTTTTTAGTTTTTAATATTTATCCAAAAATTAAACCTGGTTGTGAAATAATAGTTCCTAAAAAAGAAGTTAAAAAAGGCACAAATATAGCAGAAATTGCTACTGTTACTACCAGTTTATCTACCCTAGTATTTTTAATTGTAACCATAACAAACATATCAAAACCATAAAAAAATGCAAAAAAAATCGGTTGAACTAAATGATATTGGTAAATTATTTAAAAATATTTATAATTTACTTTTATCAAAATGGAAAATCATTGTTATTATTTGTTTTCTTGGTGCTATATTAGGATTTGGCTTTGCACAATTTCAAAAACCTATATATATTTCAAAATACTCGTTTATTTTAAATGAAAATGATGGAAGTACATCATTGAACTTATCATCATTAGCTGGTTTGGCTGGGATTGCTGGTATTGCAGGCGGAAGTAATAACGTGAATGAAGACAAACTTTTATACTTAGCAAATTCAAGACAAATTATTGGAAGTACATTAGTAGAAAAAGCCACTATCAATGGCGAAGAAAAATTAATGGTCAATCATTTTATAGATATTTACAAGTTAGCAAAAGGATTTAAATCGGATACTTGCTTAGAAAACTTCACTTATTTTATTCATGCTGATTTAGATAAATTTACTTATCAGGAGAATAAAGTTTTAGACATTATTATAAAAAAAATAAATGACAATAAACAATTATTTATTGATACCAAAAAGAAAACTGGAATTGTTATTCAAAGTGCCGGTATTATTACGATGGAATTTAAATCAATCAGTGAGGAATTTTCTAAGTATTTTATAGAAAACTTATACAGAAACTTAAGTGATTATTATACTAATAGAACCATTCAACGTCAATATAAAAACTATGTTTTAATAAAAGAAAGGGCAGACTCTATAAAATCTGTGCTTTTTGAAAAAGAAAACTATGGAGCTGACATTTTCGATAAAAATGTTAGAGTAGTAAGAATGGCAGGAAAAGTAGATTTAGAAAGAACGAGAAGAGATGTACAAATGTTGAGTCTAATGTATGCTGAAGTATTGAAAAACCTTGAGATTGCTAAATTTACCTTGGATAATCAAACACCATTTTTTCAAACTGTAGATAAACCAACTTTACCACTTGAAAAGAAAAAATTATCACGTTTAATTAGTGCAATAGTTGGATCAATAATTACAGGTATTATTTTTAGTTTTTATTTAATTAGAAAAAACTTTAAAAAGTCAGTTTTACCACAATAAAAATATATAAATATTTAATTAATAGCTTCTACTTCTGTTGAATTAGTTTCATTTAATTTATTGTTTTCAACAACATAAATTATTGCTAAAAAAGTAAAAAGAAAAGGTAAGGCCAAACTAACAAATGAAAAACCCATTGTAAATAATGGGAATAAAATATAAAGTGCCTTACCACTGGTTTTTTTAATTGAATAATACATACTTGACATAAAAAGTACTAATCCAATTAAACCTGTTTCTAAAGTTAGTGTTACCAATAAATTATGAGCTCCAATACCAATAAAGCTAAATGTATTTCCCATGCCAATACCAAAAAATATGGAAGAAATAGGGATACTCTTTAAAAAGTCGTTGGCTAAATATAAAATCATGAACTTAGAATTGAAACTTTCATCATTTTTAATTAATGACAAAATAAAAACTGATACAATAATTAAAAAAACTACAATTCCAATTAACCATAAAATTTGTTTCCTGTTTAATTGAAAGGGAAATGATATTTTATTAAAAATCAAAGTATACAAAAACATTGTAATTATAGCAGAGCGAGAGGTAGATAAAATTACTAAAACGAAAAGTACATGTTTTAAGTTTTTTGCCCATGAAACAAGTAAATTTTCTTTGATTAAATAAACTGTAAAAAAATAGGTTAAACATACTTGAACCCCAACAAAATTAGAATCAGGATACATAATTGAATTGTATTTAAACATATATGCCAATCCAGATTCACGGGTATGGCCTGAGTATATATTGGTAGCATATACATTTGGATTTGCTAATCGAATTATTGCATCAAATGAAATAAGTATAACGTGAACTAAAATCATGTAAGCACACAAATTCATGATCTCTTTTTTTGTTAATTTATTTAAACTTTGAAAACAAATAAAATAAAACAAATAAGGCAATGCCAAACCAATAGTATTGGGCACTCTCGTATTTGGAATAACTATTAATTGAATAAAAATACTAAAGACACAAATAAACAAATTAAAAAAAGCCAATCCACTTAAATGGATTTCAAAATGAAGTAGTAATTTAAAACAATAGAAAATTATTGCTATTCCAAATATAAAATAAATTGGACTTAATGGAGTTATTCCAGAAAGGTAAAGACCTGATGCTACTAACATCAGAAATGAAATGAAATAATCTATACTAATTCTCATAAAATAGTTACAATAATAAACTTTTCTGTTTGTTTTAGTTTTATTAATTTCGTAAAAAATAATAATTTAAATTTGTAAATTTCTAAATATATAACACTACAATAAAAACAAATTACTTGTTTTTGATTCGCATTATTTAGTTTTTTATAAAAGAAAATATTTAATTGCACCAAATTAAATGAATCTAAATCAAATAAAAACCATAGAATTACCGAAAATACTGGATGATAGAGGAAACCTTTCCTTTTTTGAAAGTAATAACCATGTGCCTTTTGAAATAGAAAGGGTTTATTGGATTTATGATGTTCCCGGTGGTGAAAATAGAGGTGGACATAGCTATTATCAAAATCAGGAATTGATCATTGCACTTTCAGGTAGTTTTGATGTGGTGTTAGATGATGGCTTTGAAGCTAAAAAATATACTTTAAACAGGTCACATTTTGGATTATATGTACCCAACGGAATTTGGCGTCAATTAG
The DNA here is from genome assembly GCA_947456185.1 of Bacteroidota bacterium. Lineage (GTDB taxonomy): Bacteria > Bacteroidota > Bacteroidia > UKL13-3 > UKL13-3 > JAAFJM01. The sequence continues at coordinate 40,601 of CANGPW010000006.1, forward strand.
AAAATTTTTCTACCAATTCATTGGCATTTATTGCCGCTTCGCATGAATATGATGAAAACGATTATTTGAGAAATTACGAAACTTTTAAAACATTTAAAAAATGATCGATAATAAAACTGTGTTTGATTGTAATTTAATTTATCTTCCTAAAATTGAAAATAGGGCAGGTAATATTACTCCTATTCATAATAATGTAGAAGTACCTTTTAATATAAAAAGAATTTTTTACTTATATGATATTCCTGGCGGAGAATCCAGGGGAACACATGCACACAAAGAGTGTCATCAATTTTTAGTGGCAGCTAGTGGTTCTTTTGAAATTTTATTAGACGATTGTAAATCAAAAAGATTAGTGCATTTAAATAGACCTTATATGGGTTTACACATTCCTCCTGGAATTTGGGCTTCCGAAATAAATTTTTCCTCTGGTTCTATTTGTTTAGTTTTAGCCTCACACCCTTATGAAAAAGAAGATTATATTAGGGATTATGATGAGTTTATTAGTTTTAAAAAACAAAGTGCAATATTGAAATAAATTTATAAATTGCACTTTTGTGACCTAATCATCTCAAACAATCAAATTTAGCCTAAAAATGAACATTCCTTTTCTTGACCTAAAGAAATTAAATCTTACCTATCAACTAGCCTTTGAAGAAGCTTTTACTCGTGTTTTATCATCGGGTTGGTTTATCATGGGAAATGAAGTAAAAGCATTTGAAAAAGAATATGCTCACTATTGCGAAGCCAAACATTGCATTGGCGTTGCCAATGGTTTAGATGCGCTTATTTTAATTATTAGAGCCTACAAAGAATTGGGTATTTTTAATGACGGTGATGAAATTATAGTTCCGGCTAATACTTATATAGCCAGTATTTTAGCTATTTCTGCAAATAACTTAGTACCTATATTAGTGGAACCAAATGAATTAAGTTTCAATATCAATCCTGAATTGATTGAAAAACATATTTCAGCAAAAACAAAAGCTATTATTACTGTTCATTTGTATGGTCAAATGGCAGCTATGAACCCAATCAATGCCATTGCTGAAAAATATCATTTGAAAGTAATTGAGGATGCGGCTCAGTCGCATGGTGCATTATACCAAAACAAAAAATCAGGTTCAGTTGGACACGCTGCTGGACATAGTTTTTATCCGGGAAAAAACTTAGGCGCTCTAGGCGATGGTGGAGCAATTACAACCAATGACGATGAATTAGCGGAGGTAATAAGCGCGCTTAGAAATTATGGTTCACATAAAAAATATGAAAATATTTATAAAGGAATAAATAGCAGGTTAGATGAATTACAAGCAGCTTTTTTACGAATTAAACTAACCCAATTAGATGCTGACAATTTAAAAAGAAACGAAGTTGCCAGTAAATATTTAAATCATATCAATAATCCTTTGGTTCAATTACCAATTGTTGAAGAAAATAATATGCATGTTTGGCATTTATTTGTGGTAAGAGTTAAAAATAGAAATGCGTTTCAATCATTTTTATTAGCACATGGAATTCAAACGGTTATTCATTATCCAATTGCGCCAAACCATCAAATTGCATACAAAGAATTAGCTGATTTAAAATTTCCAATTACCGAAAAAATTCATGAAGAAGTGATAAGTTTACCCATTAGCCAAGTGATGTCTGAAGCTGAAGTAAATGAAGTAATTAGAGTAGTTAATTTATTTACAGCATAAGCTTTTTGAAAAGATTTTTTAGAAAAATACGTTCATCGGAACTAATTAATATTTCTGTTTTTACAGGGGCGGCTACTGTTGTAAAATTATTTACTGCATTTTTTACTGCAAAAATAATTGCCATTCGTTTAGGACCTGAAGGATTAGGATTATTAGGCCAATTAAGCAGTTTTATTTCTATTGCTTTGGTACTTTCTACTGGTGCTGTTACTAACGGAGTGATTAAATATTTAGCAGAATTCAAAAATGATGAATTAAAGCAAAAAAAAATCATTAAAACTGCTATAGTTATAACATTATTTTGTTCTATTTTTATTAGTTTGACAGTCATATTATTTGCTTCTTTTTGGGCTAAAATACTCTTTAAGGACCATGCGGAGAATTATTTATCCATTATAATTATTTTTGGATTTACCATCTTTTTTTATGCCAGTTATTCTTTATTTATTGCCATTTTAAATGGACTGAAAGAATTTAAAAAATATAATTTTATTGGTATTTGGTCAAGTTTAATTGGACTAGCATTTTCTATTATTTTAGTAATATATGCGGGAGTTTATGGTGCGTTATTGGCTGCTGTTACTTATCAAACCATTGTATTTATTATCATTATATTTTATAAAAGTAAAATAGAATTGGTAAAATGGAAACATATAAAAGACATCAATATTCAGCAAGCTGATTTTGTGAATTTATCAAAGTTTTCATTGATGGCCATAGTAAGTGCGGCAACAGTTCCAGTTTCACAAATTATTATTAGAAACTATTTATTAAACGAAATAGATGCGGAAACAGTGGGATATTATGAAGGAATTAACAGACTTTCCAATTTATATTTAACAGTTATTACCACCACTTTATCTATTTATTATTTACCAAAATTGTCGGAAATAACAAATAACAAATTGCTTAAAAAAGAAATTTTTAAAGGTTATAAAATTATTCTTCCAGCTACATTTATCATATTAGTCTTGGTTTTTTTATTCAAAAATTTGGTGATAAATATTGTATTTAGTCAAAAATTTGAATTGATGGAGGTGTATTTTTTACCACAATTAATAGGCGATTTCTTTAAAATTGCAAGTTGGTTACTTGCATTTCAAATGATTGCGAAAGCAATGACCAAAATATTTATCATTTCTGAAATATTCTTCTCAATATTGTTAGTAATACTAACTATGAGTTTAATAAATTTGTACGGAGGAATTGGTTCAGTGTATGCATATGCAATCAATTATTTCCTGTATTTTATTTCGATGCTAATAATATTCAATAGGACAATATATGATAAAAAAAAATGAGAAAGCGCTTGTTAGTATAATTTGTATTTGTTGGAATCACGAAAATTACATTGAGCAATGTTTAAATTCTCTTTTAGCACAAACCTATCAGAACATTGAAATCATTTTTGTAGATAATCTTTCTACAGATCAATCTTTTGAAATAGCTAATCAATTACTTTCTAAGTCAAAAATTCCTTTTTCAATAATTAAAAGAACTTCAAACTTTGGTATATCTAGTAATATCAATTTTGCCATTGATTTATGTAAAGGAAAATATATCATGTCAATGTCGACCGATGATTGGTTAACACCTGACAGCATTGCTAAAAAAGTGGAATATTTAGAGAAAAATCCTAAATTTGCAATGGTATCGAGCAATGGATATATTTATAACCAAAACATCAATGAAACAGTTCCTTATATAGAAAATCGTGCTAAAACAGGTTTTTTATTCCATGATTTATTAAAGGAGAATTTTATTTTTGCCATTGGAGTGTTAATCAAGCTTTCGGTAATAAAAGAAGTAGGACTTTACGATGAACAATGTCCAATAGAAGATTGGAGCATGTGGATTAAAATATCAAAGGATCATGAAATAGGATTTATACCCGATCAATTAGCTTATTACAGAAAACATGGTAATAATTTTTCCGGAAATTTTAAAAAGATGAAAGCTTCGGAATTAATTTTATTGAATAATTATTTGGAGTATCCAGAGGCTAAATTAGGTAAAAAAAATGCACAATATAGATTTTATCGTTATACCATTTTAGGTTACCTATCGAAGATTCCATTTTACAATTCTGCAAAAAAAATAATTTGGAATATACATGCCAAATTATCTTAATTTTATAAATGGATTCAACTATAAAAGTATCCTTATTAATACCCTGCTATAATGTGTCAGCATTTTTAGATGATGCCATTTATACCATTACCAATCAAAGCTATAAAAATTTAGAAATTGTTTTAATTAATGATGGCTCTACCGATGATACATTTGAAAAATTAAACATAATTGCAAAAGCAGATTCAAGAGTGATTTTAGTCAATAATGAACAGAATATTGGTTTAATCAAATCGTTGAATAAAGGAATTAATTATTGCACTGGATCTTATATTGAACGATTTGATGCAGATGATTTGATTGGCTTGGATAGAATAGAAAAACAAATTGAAATTATCAGTAAAAATGCAAAAATAGACCTGATTACTTCTTATGCTAATTACATAACTCCAAATGGTAAGTTTCACAGTAAAGTAGCATCTTTTTATTGTAATTCGTTACATTCTGCAGCATTTTTAAGTTTATTTGAATGTCCGTTACTTCATGCGGGAATGCTTATCAAAACAAGTGTATTAAAAGAATATATGTACGATGAAAATGAATCTTCCTCACATATTGAAGACTATGATTTGTTTTCAAGGTTAATCATAAACAAAATAAATTTATGGATAGATACCAGGGACAATCAAAGGTATATGTACCGAAGAAATCCAAATAGTGTATCGAGCAGGAATATTGATTTTCAAAGAGAAAATGCCATACAAAAGTCAAAAGACAATTTGAAAAGTATTTTAAATTACAGCATTGATGATATCATTTTACGTGCTATTATTTTAAAAACTGAAATTAATTGGACTCCAACATTACTAAGGAATGCTGTTAAAGAATTGGAAAATATAAAGTTGAATTATTTTCAAAAATACAATAAAAGTATTTCAAAAAAAGACAAGAAAATTATTACTGAATGGATGTATTTACGCTTATTGAAAATAATTGCTACTGTGATCATCAAAGGGAAATTTACCAGTAAAATAAAAGCATTTCAAGTATTATTATTGAATTCGAAAATGTTATTAAGTAATAAAGTAATGCAAAATATTTTCTATAGATTTGTATGGTTATTTAACCGAATTAGATACAATAATTAATTATAAAACATGCTAAAAGTAGCTATTTTATTACCATCATTAGCCCGAACGGGTCCCATTTTTGTGGCACACAAAATAGTAGAAAATTTAAAACATGAAGTAGATTTTACTGTTTTTTATTTAGATAAAATTGAACACCTGCCATTTGATTGTAAAACAGTAAAAATAAGTTTTTTTGAAAAAATAAAGTTCAGAGAATTTGATGTGATACATTCACATATGATGAGACCTGATTTGTATTTAATTTATCATAAAGCAAGTTTATATACCAAAACTGTAACTACTTTTCATCAATACATATTTCAAAATTTTAAATATACACACAATGCATTCATTTCATTTATCATTAAAAAATTATGGCTATTTAGAATATCAAAAATAAACCAAATTGTTTGTTTGAGTAAAGGAATGAAGGAATATTATAACAAGAAAAAAATTCATCCCTTCATTACAAATATTTATAATGGCGTAAATATTCCAATAATTAATAACGACATAAATAGTGATGATTTACAAAAAATACAAGCATTAAAAAGTAAATTCATAATTTTAGGATCAATGGCAAAATATGATGCCAGAAAAGGATTAGAACAAATTATCAAAGTTTTGGCCATTAATCCGAAATTGGCATTTGTGTTGATTGGAGATGGATCAGAAAAGGAAAAATTATTGGCATTGGCCAATCAATTAAATGTAAGTGACAGAATATTTTTTGCAGGATTTAGAAAACATGCTACTGATTATTTACCCTTATTTGATATTTATTTAATACCATCAAGGAGCGAAGGAGTTAGTTTGGCATTATTAGAAGCGGTAGCATCTAAAACACCCGTTGTATGTTCCGATATTATTAGTTTTACTGAACTTTTTGAAAATGATGAATTATCATTTTTTGCGTTAGATAATATTGAATCTTTGAACAATGCAATTGAATTTTCGTTGGCAAATGGCAATGAATTAGTAGAAAAAGCATTCGAAAAATATACGAATAATTTCACTCAAAGTTTAATGGCACAAAACTACTTAAAGCTATATAATAAGCTTGTTGATAAAAACACTTCAAAATAGACAATCCACAATTTAATCAAATAAATAAATTATTTAAACAAGATTGATTTTAAATAATTAACCTATTTTTGATACAAAATAAATTCAAAGTAAAATGAAACATATACTATCCATTTTTGCAGCAATATTATTTATAATAAATATTGTAAATGCACAAACTGAGAAATATGAAACAAGATTAATTAACGGTAAACCATTCATAATTTATCAAATAAAAGAGGGTGAAACTTGGGCAAATATTGCTGAAAAATTTGGCATAGCAGAAAGATCATTAATTGATGCAAACAAACAAGCAAATGGAAGTTTAAAAAATGTAGTTACATTAAAAGTACCAATAGAAAAATCAACCAACAATGCTTTTAATGAAAATACTATAAATAATAAAAATTCAATACAAATTGAACCTGAAAAAGCATTAAATGATACTGATTCAAATAAAAATAAAGTAATAAAAAGTAATAAAAGTAAAGCCGTAAAAAAATATTATTTGGGTAATCCATTAATAGAAAAATCAACAGTTTTAGAAGACAATTTAATAAAAAAAACTGAAGATTTAACCAAAGAATTAAATAAGAAAGAATTACAATCAAATTCAAATATAGGAGAAACTAAAGTTGGTTTAACTCATATTGTTTTAGACGGTGAAACTATTGAATTTGTTGCTAAAAAATATAAAATTACTATCAGTGATATAGCCAATTGGAATAACTTAAATCAAAACAAAATTAGAGTTGGCCAAGAGTTAATAGTAAGTTTAAAATCAAATAATAATCCAAATTTGTTATCAAAAGCAATTAATCCTGAATCAAATAATAAAATAAAGAACTCAGAAATAGCTGGAAATTTTAGATTTGTAGAAGAAAAAGGACTATGTTTTCTTTCAGAAAAAAAATTTATTGGAATTGCTCATAATAATGCACCAGTTGGTACATTATTACTTTTAACAAACACAGAAAACTACAAGAAAATATATGTGAGAGTTACAAGCATTTTAATAAATTCAAATGAAGATGTAATTATTCAAGTTGATAAAAATACAGCAAAAGAATTGGCATTTAATAGTAGCCTAACAAATGTATCATTAAGTTATAGTACAATTGAATAATTAAATATTTTTCACTGTAATTCCTACTAATTTTAAGTCGTTAAAATAATTTGGATACGACTTTGATACTACTGCTATATTATCAATTTTTAGTTGGTTAAACAGCAAGGCAAGCGGAGCAAATGCCATTGCCATTCTATGGTCATTATATGTATTAATAGTTATTGATTGGTTATAATCAATATTATTTCTTTGTTTGATAATAATTTCATCCGATGAATTACTTGCATCATATCCGAATTTTTTCAATTCATTAACAATAGCTAATAACCGATTACTTTCTTTAATTTTCAAATTTTGCAATCCTGAAATTGTTGCATTAACATTTAAAGCCGCACAAGCGACACATAAAGCTGGAGCTAAATCTATTGCATTCATCAAATCAAATATTAGAAAATCAGTTAAAATATTCTCTTTTAAAATAACTATACCTTCATTTGTTTCAGTTGTAGAAACGCCTAATTTTTCGAATATTTTAAATGTAATATGATCACCTTGAATACTTGTTTTGGACAAACCAATTAAATGAATGGAAAGTTTGGAATTTAAAGCTGCTATTAAATACCAAAATGCTGCACTACTCCAATCTTTTTCAATGGTAAAATCAGCTATAATCGGTTCATTTTGATAGGGTTTGATTATAATTGAATTTTCAATTAATGATACTGAAAGCCCAAATTCGTTCATAAGCAACGCTGTCATTTTAATAAAATCAAAAGAAGCAATTTTACCTTTTAAATTTATGGTAATTCCATTTTGAACAAACGGGGCAATTAACATTAAAGCTGTAATGAATTGGCTACTTTCAGAAGCATCAATATTTATTAATTTTCCAATTAACTTTTTACCATTAATTTTTAAAGGTGGATAATTTGGTTTTTCTAAATAATCTATCTCAGCTCCTAAAATTAATAATGCATCAACCAATTCTTTTATTGGCCTTTGTTTCATTCTTTCACTTCCAATTAAATTTATATTTTTGTGTTCTTTAGATGCAAAAAAAGCTGTTAAAAAACGCATGCAAGTACCAGCATTTTCTATATTTACTTCATTGCTTTCATTTAATAAAACCGAATGCATTAATTGAGTATCATCTGCTGAAGAAATTTCATTTAAAACAATTTTATTGTTTAATAAAGCATTTATAATTAAAGCCCTATTACTAATACTTTTGGAATTAGGTAAATTAATTACTATATTTTTGATATTATTTTTTGTGTAAATTAAACTTTTCATTGTTTAGTTTTTTTGTGGCACAAAATTTTTATAAAATTCCAATGATTCAATAATTAACTCCATGCTGCAATAACAATTAATTTTTGCCTTACCAATTTTCTTCAGTAAAGTAAAATTAATTTCTGAATTGATATTCTTCTTATCATTATGCATTATTTTTAAAAGTTCCTTATTGTTCCAATTTGAAATATATTTTAAAAAGTTTTTGAAAATATATTTAACAATTAAATCAAATTCATCTTTACTTAACATATTACTTTTAAAAGATAAATAAGACTCACAAATAATTCCTACAGCTATTGCTTCGCCATGTTTTAGTGGTTCGGTATCATGAACTAAACTAAAAGTTTCAACGGCATGACCAATGGTATGACCAAAGTTTAGCATTTTACGTAAATCCTTTTCAAAAGGATCTCTATTTACTATTTTTATTTTTATTTTAGCTGATTTTTCAATCCACTTTTCTAGCTGTTCAGCATCTATTTGATTAGTAGAAATAATTTTATTAAATAATTTTTCATCATTAATTAATGCGTGTTTGATCATTTCTGCCAAACCATTTCTTTTTTCAATACTTGAGAGAGTTTTCAAAAATTCAGGGTAAATAAAAATATGTTCTGGGTGTTGAAATACGCCAATTAAATTCTTGTAGTTATTTAAATCAATTCCCTGCTTCCCTCCTATTGATGCGTCAACCATTGATAAAAGTGTGGTTGGAATATTTATAAAATCAATTCCTCGTTTAAAAGTTGCAGCGCAAAAACCACCAATATCGCTTAAGGTTCCACCACCTAAATTAAGTAAAACTGCATTTCTATTGGCAGAGTGTTGTTGTAAATTATCCCAAATATTATTAGCAGTTTGTAAATTTTTATAAATTTCACCACTGGCTATTTTTACTAATGTAAAATTTTCTAAATAAGGCTTTAGAATGGGCAAGCAATATTTTTCAGTATTTTCGTCTACTAAAACAAAAACATTGCTATATGCCTTATTTATAATTGTTTGAGCTAAATGGTTTAATACATTTTCTCCAAAAAAAACTTTATAACTTTTATCGTAAATAACTTTCATCAATATCACAAAAACAATGTTGGTAATCACTTATTATTGCGCTGCTAAATTAAACAATAAATTATAAGCATTATTATGACAAATAAAATATTACAACTTGACTTTTCAAATACTGAAATTGCTTTTAAAGCAAAAACAAATTCAGAATTAAGAACTTCATATTTTCTATTTAAAGCTATAGGAATGAATTGGTTAGTTAAAATTGGAACTCCATTAATTGAAACTGCTTTTGCCTTACATTTACCCATAAAATCATTAATTAAACATACAGTTTACCAGCAATTTGTTGGAGGCGAAAACATTACTGAGTGTGAAAAAGCAATTGAAACGCTAAATAAATATCAAATTGGTACTATTTTAGATTATTCGGTAGAAGGAAAAGAAAATGAGATAGATTTTGAAAATACTTGTAATGAAACCATTGATACCGTTCACAAAGCAAAAGGAAATAAAAAAATACCTTTTTGTGTTTTTAAAGTAACAGGATTAGCAAGATTATCATTACTTGAAAAAATAAATAGCAATATCACTTTAAATGAAAATGAAACATTAGAATTTGAAAAAGTAAAAGCCAGGATTGAAAAGATTTGTAATACTGCTTTTGAAAATGGGGTAAAAATATTTATTGATGCAGAAGAAACTTGGATCCAAAATCCAATTGATCAAATGGCAACTGATATGATGGTAAAATATAATAAAAAGGAAGCTATAGTTTATAACACTATTCAACTTTATCGTCATGATAGATTAGCATTTTTAAAGGATAGTTTTAACCATGCCATTGCTAATAATTACTTCTTAGGAATAAAACTGGTAAGAGGAGCTTATATGGAAAAAGAAAGAGCAAGAGCTGCTGAGTTAAACTATTTAGATCCTATTCAAAAAAGTAAAGAAGATACCGATCACGATTACGACAATGCATTGAGATTTTGTTTAGAAAACATAGAAAGAATTAGTATCTGCGCTGGTACACATAATGAAAAAAGCAGTACTACTTTAGCTCAAATGATGCTTGATAACAATATAGAAATAAATGATAAAAGAATATACTTTAGTCAATTATATGGCATGAGCGATAACTTAAGTTTTAATATGGCAAATGCCGGTTATAACGTTGCAAAATATTTACCATACGGTCCTGTAAAAGATGTGATGCCTTATTTATTCAGACGAGCTGCTGAGAATACAAGTGTTAAGGGTCAAACAGGAAGAGAATTGAATTTGATATTAAAAGAAAAAGCAAGAAGAGCTTTATAAAAGAAATTAATTCAATCGTAAAACTAAAAATAATTCGTTTAATTGCTAAACTATGAAATATATAATTTTTATATTAGTTATGGTGTGTTTAACCAATACTACAAAAGCACAAAAATTAGATTCCTTAACCCTTGATACTTTAGTAGATGCTGAGATAAGACTGAATGGTTTAGCACAAAAAATGGTAACTAGTTTAGATGAAATGACCAGGATTAGCAGCGGTAAAAACTTTATTAGAACACTTGCTCGAACTTTAAAAACAAATAATTCCTATTTCTATAATTTTGATTCATTGAAGAACATTTCCATCATCGTTTCTCCCGATGATTATTTTAGAATTATGACTTGGAACGTGGCAAGCGATGATGAACATTTTAGGAATTTTGGGGTTATTCAAATGAATCCGAGTAAAATTAAGCGAGAAAAAAAGGTATATAATATGCCTGATTTTTTTCCTTTAATTGATAGAAGTGACAGCATTGAAAATGTATTTTATGCAGAAACTGATGCTGATCATTGGTTTGGTGCTATTTATTATAAAATTATAAAAACTCAAACTCAAAAAGGTAGTTATTATACTTTACTAGGTTGGGATGGAGCCACTAATAAAAGTAATAAAAAAATTGCTGATGTTTTATTTTTCAGAGACAATGAACCATTTTTTGGAGCACCCATTTTTGATATAAAAACCAAGAAACCACTTAACAGAATGATTTGGGAATTTAACAATCATGCCACTATGACTTTGCGATATGAAGAAAAAAGAAAGCTTTTCATATACGAAAATATTATTCCGCCAAAACCTGATAATGCTGGCATGTACGAAACCTATTTACCTGATGGAAGTTATGATTTTATGACATGGAATGGGAAAGTTTGGGAAAAACATAAAGGCATTGTTACCGATTTTCAGATGAAATAATGAAACAAATATGCATATACAAAATATAGTCTTTATAAAATACTTTATAAAACAAGTTGTACTTTTATTTTGCTTTTTTATTTTCCAAAATGCTCAAGCGCAAACCTTTCAAATATTTGATAAATCAAATAATTTAAGTATTTCTGATTACGAAATTTTTTATTCTGAATTTAATTCTAATTCGAGAGTTACAAAAATTACGGTTGTACATCCAGATTACCGTTCATTAAGCATTGAAGCAAATTCAATTAGTAAAAGCGATACTTTTGTTATATACTTAATTCCTTCTACTTTAAAAATAAACGAAGTGGTTATTTCTGCTAATCGATTTAGTGAAAAACACAAAGATGTGCCAAGGCAAATACAAAGTGTTTCTCAAGCGAATATTCAGTTTCAAAACCGCCAAAATACTGGAGATTTATTGGAACAAAGTGGTCATGTTTTTGTGCAAAAAAGTCAGCAAGGAGGCGCAAGTCCAGTTTTACGAGGCTTTGAATCAAATAGGATTTTGTTGGTGGTAGATGGTGTAAGAATGAACAATGCCATTTATCGCGGTGGTCATTTACAAAATGTGTTAAGAATTGACCAAAACATGTTGGTTAAAAGCGAAATATTATTTGGAGGTGGAAGTGTAATTTATGGTAGCGATGCGCTTGGAGGTGTAATGTATTTTGAAACCATGAAACCTGTTTTGAATAAAAATATCAGTAATGGATATATGCGATACGGTTCTGTTAATAATGAAAGTACTTTTCATTACGATGCAAATATTGGATTTGAAAAATGGGCTCATTTAATAAGTATTACTAACAGTTCATTTGGCGATTTAAGACAAGGTACCAATAAAGAAAACGTAGATGGCGATAGCATATACCAAAGAAATTATTATGCTACCAGAATTAATAACCGAGATACCATGACAAAAAATGCGGATCCTGCTATACAAGTTGGAACGGCTTATTCGCAGTACGATATTATGTACAAGGCATTGTACCAACAAAATGAAAACAAGCAACATGTATTTAATTTCCAATTATCAAATACCAATAATGTTCCTAGATATGATAGATTAAATGAATGGAAAGGTACAAAAAACTATCGAAGTGCGGAATGGTATTATGGTCCTGAATTACGTACTTTAGCTAGCTATCATTTTAGCAATAACTTAAAACATAAATATGCTGATAAATACAAATTGGTAGTGGCATACCAATATATTGAGGAAAGTAGAAACGATAGGAGTTGGCAATCACTTTATTTAAACAAAAGAAAAGAATTTTTACATGTAGCTAGTTTAAATTTAGACGCAGTAAAAACATGGAAACAAAATACAAATTCTATTCACGAAATTAGGTATGGATTAGATGTACAGTATAATTATGTGGCATCAAATGCACACGATGTAAATATCAATACAGGAGTTATTTCAAAAATTCCCACCCGCTATCCAGCAGGTGGAAGTAACATGGTTTATTTGGCAGCATTTGTAAGTCATTCGTGGGAAATAGGAAAAAAATTAATTATAAGTGATGGTTTACGTTATAATTTTGTATCGTTGAATTCAACCTTTAATAACTTATTTTTCTTTCCTTTTTTAAACAACAAATTGATTCAAAATAACCATGCTTTGAACGGTAATGTAGGCTTGGTATTTAACCCAATAAAAAACTTAAAACTATATACCAATGCATGCTCTGCATTTAGGGTACCTAACTTAGACGATGTAAATAAAGTATTTGATAGTAGGTCGGGAGAAGCTATTGTTACTCCAAATGCTGACTTAAAACCTGAATATACTTCTAACTATGAGTTGGGGTTGAGCACCATTTATAAAAAAATAAAATTTGAAGCAGTAGGTTATTTCACACAAATTCAAAATGCTATAATCGTAAAGTCAAGTACTTTAAATGGATTGGATTCTGCAATTTATAATGGAATAAATACAAAAGTTTTTAGCAATCAAAATGCGCAGCAAGCTTATATTTATGGTTATAGCGTTCAGTTGGCAGCCGATTTATTTAAATCATTAGCTGTTACTTCCTCTTTAAATTATACATACGGACGCATAATAGAAAATGGGAAAGAAACTCCATTAGACCATATTCCACCAATGTTTGGCAGAACTGCTGTTTCGTATTTTACTAAAAAGTTTTCGGCCGAAATAAGTTCACTTTATAATGGTTGGAAAAATATAGCAGACTTTAACATAAATGGTGAAGATAATGCTGTTTATGCCACTCCAAAAGGTTCTCCATCATGGTATACTTTAAACTTAAAAGCGCAATATGCTTTGGGCAAAAAAGGTAAAATTCAATTACAATCAGGAATTGATAATATTACCGATACGCAATACCGTGTTTTTGCCTCTGGAATGAGTGCTGCTGGCCGTAATATTTGGATATGTGTTAGGGTAAAGATTTAGGTGTTTAAGTGTTTAATTTTTAAATTATTTAGGTGTTTAAGTGTATAGGTGTTTAAGTGTTTAAGTGTTTTTTTATACTTCATAATTTATACTTTCCAGATGTGTCGGGACTTCATACTTTATAATTCATACTTTACTAAATTACTTTCTCCAAAACCTCCAGCCTAAGGAAAATTCCATAAAATCTGAGCTTAAAATATTGTATTTATTATTGCTACCTTTAAAATAACAACCAACAAATAACTTTTTAACTGGGAAATAGGTTAAACCAAAACGCACATAAACAGGACGTTTTATTTTATCGATATCATAAAAATAATAATATAATTCAAGGGGAATGGTTAACTTACCAATATTTAATTCATTACAAAAACCAATTGCTGCAAGCCATTTATCTCTTTCTTTTACTTGGCTTGGAATTAAATTGGGTTCATCGTTTAGAGCATTAGAAGCATCATAAAATAAATCAGCACCAATTCCAATATTATAAATTTTATTAATTGGTTTCATGATTGCTTGGTGATAAGCAAATACAGGAAATTGTCTGCGGTAAGCAAAAGTTCCATGTTCACGATAAGCACCTGCTAAAAAAGTGGTGTAAAAAACTTTTTTATTAAAAGTAGAAACATCATAATTCTTCATTTTGTTATAAGGTGTTTCCTTTAAAAAAAAACTCATTCCACCTTTTAAATAGTAAATATTAATTCCTCCGTTAGGCATAATAAAACCACCATTGGAAGAATGAAAAAAACCTGTTTCTATGTTTAAATCAAAATGATTACTTATTTTTCTATTATAAATTGCAGCCAATTCAACAGCAAAATTCAAGGGAGTACTTATGGCTCTATTATCAAAATTTGATTTATACTTAAAACTTTTGGTAACATAAGCACCACCAATACCTAATTTACCACAAAACTCAGCATTTTTATGTTTTAGTAACCTGAATTGCATAAACGGAAGAATGGAATAACTGATACCAAATGTATCGGGTTTATTCATAAAAATAGTTCTAAAACTAATTCCAACACGTGGAATTCCATAAGTTAGATGCCAATTTTTAGTACCATTAACCTGTTTTATGAAATCGAATTGAAAACCTGTAACAATACCATCCATGCTTTCTCCGGTAGTATTAATTTTATTTGGAGCTATATGATAACCATTAATAAAACTTAAACCAATAGCCATATTGTTGCTTTTCATCAATTGCCCTTGGCAAGGAATGGAAATACATAAATAAAATAAAAAATGTAAATTTATATTTTTCATTAATAGCTATAAAGTGCAATATAATGTGTAATTTATTACGTAACGAAAACTTCAAAAATGTAATTGAAATAGAAAAATAAAGCTATAAATGTTTCAATCTTTCTTCTAACTCTATAATATCAATTACTAATACTTCACGGGCTTTACTTCCTTTAAAAGGACCAACAATTCCAGCTTTTTCAAGCTGATCAATTAAACGGCCGGCACGGTTATAACCCAAATTTAGTTTACGCTGTAATAAAGAGGTAGAACCTTGCTGACTAGAAACTATTAAATGTGCAGCTTCGTTAAACAATTCGTCTTTATCCTTGCTATCAAACATTTCTCCTCCCCCACCAAAATCGTCACCCTCTATACTTACTAATGGTAATAAATATGGTTCATTTCCACTTTGGCTACCAATAAAATCTGCAATTCTTTCTACTTCTGGTGTATCAACAAATGCGCACTGAATACGAATCAAATCGTTTCCATTGCTGAAAAGCATGTCACCTTTACCTATTAATTGGTCAGCACCATTTGCATCTAAAATAGTTCTAGAATCTATTTTTTGAGAAACCCTAAACGCTAATCTTGCAGGGAAATTTGCTTTGATAGTTCCTGTTATAATATTAACTGAAGGTCGTTGCGTAGCTAATATTAAGTGTATTCCAATGGCACGCGCTAACTGAGCCAAACGGGCAATTGGTAGTTCTACTTCTTTACCAGCTGTCATCATTAAATCGGCTAACTCATCAATTACCACAACAATATAAGGTAAAAAACGATGTGCTAATTTATCAGTTGGAACTAATTTACGGGTTAAAAACTTTGCATTGTATTCTTTTAAATTTCTGGCGTTTGCATCTTTAAGTAAGTCGTACCTTTCGTCCATTTCCTTACAAAGCGAACTCAGTGTATTTACCACTAGTTTAGTATCAGTTATAATGGCATCAGAATCACCAGGAATTTTAGCTAAAAAATGTCGTTCAATGGTTTTGTATATGTTTAATTCTACTTTTTTGGGATCAACCAAAACAAACTTGATTTGAGATGGATGTTTTTTGTATAACAATGAAACAAGTATCGCATTTAACCCAACTGATTTCCCTTGTCCGGTAGCTCCCGCCATTAACAAATGAGGCATTTTAGCCAAATCGGCTACAAATACTTCATTAGAAATTGTTTTTCCAAATGCAATGGGCAAATCCATGTCAGCATTAACAAATTTGGCCGATGCAATTAAGCTCCTCATTGGAACCATAGAAGGATTGGAGTTTGGTACTTCTATACCAATTGTTCCCTTGCCCGGAATTGGAGCAATGATTCTAATTCCTAATGCAGCTAAACTTAAAGCTATATCGTCTTCTAAGTTTTTAATTTTTGCAATTCTAACACCATCTTGCGGTATAATTTCATATAACGTAACAGTTGGACCAACAGTAGCAGATATTTTTTTAATACCAATATTGTAATTTTTCAACGTATCCTCAATCATACGTGTTTTCTCACTTAATTCATTGGTATCAATGATTGATTTACTATCGCCATAATCAGTTAACAAGTCAATAGTTGGAAATGTATAACCTCTATATTCTAAAGTAGGATCGTAGGCTTCATCTATTCCAAAATGATTTTTAAATGTTGGAGCAGGTAATTCATCAAGAACATCTTTTACTTCTAAAACCAAACCGCTATTGGTTTTTAATGTTTCCTCATTGAATGGTATTGTTTCCTCCTGAGGAGGAAACACTTCCAATGGTGCATCTTCATCTATTGGAAATTCATTCTTTTCTAAGGCTGTTAAATCCTCTATAGGTCGTTCTACTAATAAAAAATTTTCTTCATTTAAAGGTGCTAAATCTAATCCATCGGCTATAGTTATAGCGCCACCTTCGGTAAATATTTTATTGCCGATTGTAGCAGTTTCAGAATCTTCGTTTTGATTAGGTGCAAGGTTATTTTCAAATAACGAAACAGCTTGTAGTTTGATATTTGGTTGATAGAATTCTATGTTAAATATTGCAATAGCAAAAA
>CANGPW010000007.1 GCA_947456185.1 Bacteroidota bacterium
AAAATGAATAAAGATTATACATTACGCCTTTCGGGCTTAGAGCCATTAGTGATTACAAAAGAAACCAATTTTGTAAATGTGGGTGAGCGAACCAATGTAACGGGTTCAAAAATGTTCTTGCGATTAATTCGTGAAGGAAATTTTGAGGAAGCTTTAGCAGTTGCTCGTCAGCAGGTAGAAGGCGGTGCACAAATCATCGATATCAACATGGATGAGGGTATGATTGATGGAGAAGAATCAATGGTTCGCTTCTTGAATTTAATTGCATCGGAACCCGATATTTCACGCGTTCCAATTATGATTGATTCTTCGAAATGGGAAATTATAGAAGCAGGTTTAAAATGCGTGCAAGGTAAGTGCGTGGTAAATTCTATTTCTATGAAAGGTGGAGAAGAAGAATTTATTCGTCAGGCTAAAATTGTAAAACGTTTTGGAGCTGCAGTTATTGTGATGCTTTTTGATGAAAAAGGACAAGCAGATAACTATGAACGCAGAATAGAAATTGCGGAACGCGCTTATAGGATTTTAACTGAAAAAGTTCATTTCCCAGCGGGTGATATTATTTTTGATCCAAACATTTTTCCTGTTGCCACCGGCATGGAAGAACATAGAAAAAATGCGATTGATTTCTTTAACGGAACAAAATGGATCAAGGAAAATTTGCCAGGAGCAAAAATTAGTGGAGGTGTTTCAAATGTTTCTTTCTCATTCAGGGGAAATGATAAGGTGCGTGAAGCCATGCACTCTGCATTTTTGTTTCATGCCATTAATCATGGAATGGATATGGGAATTGTAAACCCAAGTCAGTTGGAAGTTTACAGCGAAATTGACAAAGAATTGTTAGAACATGTTGAAGATGTTTTGTTGGATAGGAGAGATGATGCTACTGAGAGATTACTTGAATTAGCAGAGCGTGTAAAAGGTAAAGGAAAAGAAAATATCATAGACGAAGAATGGCGCAAAGGAACTGTGGAAGAGCGTTTAAGCCATGCGTTAATAAAAGGAATTGTTGAATTTGTAGAAGCTGACACCGAAGAAGCTAGGTTACAATATGAAAGACCATTACAAGTGATTGAAGGTCCGCTAATGGTTGGTATGAATGTGGTTGGAGATTTGTTTGGATTGGGAAAAATGTTTTTGCCGCAGGTGGTTAAAAGTGCACGTGTAATGAAAAAAGCCGTTGCTGTTTTAATGCCTTATATGGAAGAAGAAAAACGTAAAAATGGAAATATGACTACCAACCAAGGCCGCATATTAATGGCAACGGTTAAAGGAGATGTGCATGATATTGGAAAAAATATTGTGGGTGTAGTATTGGCATGTAATAACTATGAAATTATAGATATTGGTGTAATGGTTCCTGCTGATAAAATTTTGGAAGTAGCCATCAGAGAAAATGTGGATGTGATTGGTTTAAGTGGCTTGATTACCCCAAGTTTAGACGAAATGGTGCATGTGGCTAAAGAAATGGAACGTTTAGGAATGAAAATCCCTTTGTTAATTGGCGGAGCCACTACAAGCCGTGCGCATACTGCTGTTAAAATAGATCCAGTTTATAGCGGGCCTGTAGTGCATGTTTTAGATGCAAGTAAAAGTGTACCAGTAGCAGCAAGTTTAATTAGTCCTGACCAACGTGAAGCTACCGAAAAGAAATTTAAAGACGAATATGAACAGTTTAGAATTGATTATAAAAACCGTAAAAAAGACAAGAATTCGGTTGATTTAACAAAAGCCAGAGCCAATAAAATTCCGGTAAGTTTTGACAATATTGTAACACCTAAATTCTTAGGAACAAAAGTATTTGATAATTTCCCGTTAGAAGAATTACGCCAACGAATAGATTGGACACCATTCTTTTTAACATGGGAATTGGTAGGTCGTTATCCAGCTATTTTTGATGATGAAATAGTAGGTTTAGAATCAAAAAAATTGTTTGATGATGCAAACAATATGTTAGATAAAGTAATCAATGAAAAATTATTAAGGGCTCGTGGAGTCATTGGTTTTTATGAAGCAAATTCAAATTGTGATGATGTAATTATTTCTAACAACGGACAACCAACAACTTTCAATTATTTGCGTCAGCAAGGAGAAAAAGCCGATGGTCAACCTTACTTATGTTTAGCTGATTTTGTGGCACCAAAAGAAAGTGGTAAGCAAGATTATTTGGGAATGTTTGCAGTAACTGCTGGTATTGGAATTGAACCATTGGTAGAAGCTTTTGAAAAAGACCATGACGATTATAATAGCATTATGATTAAAGCCATTGCTGATAGATTGGCTGAAGCTTTTGCAGAAAAAATGCATGAATTGGTAAGAACAGAATATTGGGGTTTTGCGCCCAATGAGCAACTTACCGATGATGAAATTATACGTGAAAAATACAACAGTATTCGCCCTGCTCCAGGTTATCCTGCTTGCCCTGATCACACTGAAAAACGTAAGTTGTTTGATGTATTAAATGCAGAAAAAAATGCTGGAATTGTATTGACTGAAAACTTTGCCATGTATCCTGCATCGGCAGTAAGCGGATTTTATTTTGCGAACGATGCAAGCAAATATTTTGCAGTTGGTAAAATTCAAAAAGACCAAGTAGAAGAATATGCCAAACGTAAAAATGTAAGCATTGATTACGTTGAAAAATGGATGTCTCCTAATTTGGGTTATGATAATTAGTTGACCGTTGATAGTTGTCAGTTGATAGAAATTACCGTCAGACGATTGTGCAAAGGTATGCATTGGCAAGGCGTCAGACGGTTATTTGAATAACAAATATCGAATAAGAAATAAAGAATTTTAAAGAATTTAAGCTGCTTTGAACATTTGTTCAAGGCAGCTTTTTTTTAAGCTATCCACGCCCTAAAGGACGTGGCAACTATTAACTATTGTCCATGGTTATCAACTGACAACTATCAACTGACAACTATCAACTGACAACTATTTCACTTTATATCTTTTTCTCACCACATCGTAACAGGTAAAATAACCAATTACATTTGCTCCTACAACATTGGTAGGTAAGTTAGCTGGCGGTACTTTAAAAGGTCCTGGTGCACCCGATGTTTGTGTGTTATAAGCTTCAATAAAATCGTTCATGTTTTTATCGATAGAACGGAAAAGCAGAATTGATTCTTCCCCTTTTTGCAAACGGGTAAAAGGTAATTCAAAGGGATATTGTACACCAACTGGAGTTTGATCGCTATTGAATAAAATTCGTTGTTGGCCAAAAGAATCACGTTGAAGAATGGTATCAAATTTACCTAATTTAAAAAAAGTGTATTTAATTTTTGGTCTATCGTCAAAACCTAAGTAGTTAATTGTATATCCAGCTTTAAAAAAGCCTTCAGCCGGTTTGAAAACCTGAAAAATAGAATCTACTCTAAACATTGGGTCCAGCAACGATTTAGCAGTATAAACACTTCCATTATTGTTAATAGTTAAATTATATACAGTTCCTGTAACTCCCACATAAGGTGATGGAGCTCTATAAATCCCGTTTCCAACATAAGGAAAGTTTATCCCATTTACATTTACGTTAGCACTGCTCACACTTGTATAAGGATCGGTTGAGTAATAATCGGCCGACATGGTCAATTTAACATACGAACTATCCATTTCGGTAGAGATTTCGGCTTCTACTACAAGCTTTTTTTCGATTGAGGGAAAATCTAATTTTATTTCTTCTTTGCACGATGCAATGGCAAATACAAATGCAAAAACTGTTATAATATTTTTGATTGTTTTCATTTTCGTTTTATTCATTAGAATTTGAAGTTATAAGTTACCGCAGGCACAAAAGTAAATAAGTACCATTTATTAACTATTGGCACATTGTCTCTAGAACTATAATCTAAGAAATAAGCATTTGCTCTGCCGTAAGCATTGTATAACGAAAACACCCAACTACCTTCAAAATTGCGTTTTTTAAAGTACCATAGCGGTTTTGCTTCTTTCTTTTTTTGGTTTAATGTTAATGATAAATCTAAGCGGTGGTAATCAGGAAAGCGAGCGCCATTTCTGGCACCATAAATTATACTTGGATTTTTGTCGTTAAAAAATGTAGTTCTGCTAGTGGCAGTAGTAAATGCTTCGCCAGTTGCATAAACAAAACTAGTACCTACACTTACTCTTTTACTTATTTCTTGCGAAACTACAAGGGTAATATAATTGGTTCTATCAAATCTAAATGAATACCAATCACCTTTATTTATATTATCTGCTTGTCGTTCTGATTTAGATAAAGCGTAACTTAACCAACCTGTAGTTTTTCCTTTTTGTTTTCTTAAAAAAAACTCTAAACCATAAGCTCTTCCTTGGCCCGCTACTATCTGTCCTTCTATTGCTTCATTGAATTGAATATCGGCACCATCACGTAATTCCACGGTATTTTTCATCCATTTGTAATAAGCTTCTACCGAAAATTCTAAAGTGTTTTCATTGAAATTTTTAAAATAACCTAAAGCCACTTGGTCGCTCATTTGTGGTTTGATATAATTGTCGGAAGGAGTCCAGAATTCTTGACCAATAGATGCAGTTACATTTTGAATTAAATGCATGTATTGGAACATTCTGTTATACGAAGTTTTAATAGAATTGCTTGAGTTCAATAAATAAGTAAAATTAACTCGTGGTTCAAATCCGTAATTGGTTTTATAAATTTGTCCTGAGCTATAATTGGTATAAGGATTATTTACATCAAAACTATTTTGCTTAATAGCACCATTATCTATAAAAGTTGGTGAACCATTTAAATAGTTAATACTTCTTCCTTCTCCAATATTTGAAAATACAGAAACGCGCCCTCCATATTCAATGGTGGCTCTTTTTCCAAATTTATATATATGACTGGCATAATAATCTTGTTCAAAAGCTCGTTTTGTTGGTAAATTTGCAGCACTAATGATTGATTCAACTGTTATTGGAGTTCTGTTTCCAGGTTCAAACACATAATAATTTTGTTTTGTACCAAACTTTAAACTGCTTTTAGGAGTTATAAAATAATTCCCGTCTATTTTTAAATTCAGGTCATTGATATAATTGGTTCTGGTAAAGTTTAAATTTTTAGCAATATTTAAATCAAAATTATAATCATACCTGCTAAAAGCAACAGTGGTATTTACAAAAAGCTTGCTATTAAATATATGATTCCAACGTGCTGTTGTAGTAAAATTGCCCCATCCAAAACCTAATATTCCTCCGACTCCAAGTTTATCTCGTCCGTAATATGCCGACAGAAAAATTTTATCTTTATCACTTAACGTGTAATTTAGTTTTACATTTAAATCGCCAAAGTAAGCTGTAGTTCCATCTAATTGAGAACTTAAAGGAAAAAATATATCATAATAACTTCTTCTACCAGAAATCATGAATGACGATTTATTTTTTACAATGGGTCCTTCTAAAGTTAGGCGTGAGGAAAGTAAACCAATACCACCCGAAGCACTAAAGTTTTTAGAATTACCATCTTTCATTCTCACATCTAAAACCGATGCCAAACGTCCGCCATATTGTGCGGGAATACCACCTTTATATATTTCAAAATCCTTGATAGCATCACCATTAAATACTGAAAAGAAACCCAATACGTGCGAAGGATTATAAACTACCGCTTCGTCTAGTAAAACTAAGTTATGGTCAATATTTCCACCACGAACGATGAAATTTGAACTTCCATCGCCAGCAGCTTGTACGCCAGGTAAAAGTTGAATGGCTTTAATAATATCAACCTCACCTAATAACAAAGGAATTTTCTTTACTTCCTTGATATCCAACTTCACCACACTCATTTTATTTTGTTCTACATTTTTTGCTGTAGGTTTATCAGAATTAATGGCTACTTCTTTTAATTGTTTATCCGATTCTTTCAATTCAATCTTTAGCTTTTGATCGGCAGATAAATCTACTATTTTCCTAATACTTTCGTATCCTATGTATGAAAAAACGATTGAATATTTCCCTGTAGGTAAGCTCAATGAATAAAAACCATAGCTATTGGTAAAAGTTCCTGTTTTTAATTCTTCGGCATATACACTTGCACCCACAAGTTCTTCTCCAGTTTTTGAATCTTTCAATTCACCACTTAAGGTATGGTTTTTCTTTTGTGAAAAGGCAGTTGTTGAAATGGCTATTAACAAAAGGATTAAAATATTTTTTTTCATTGAGTTTTTTAAAATTGTAATATTAATGAGGTTTAGCTATGGCTAAATTTGTTCTGTTTTATTTTTGATATTAATTAACAATATTTTTGTTAAATTGTTTTACAAACTTTTTTTTTCAAAAGGAACATCAAACACCAATCCTCCTTCAACCATAAATGTGTAAGAACTAAATGTATGAGTAGCACGTCCAACAGCATCTTTACCCAATTCGGTGCTTAAATAATTGGCAAAAGCATATTGGAAAGATGGTTGTATAAACAGATATTTCAAAAAGCTTATTCTTGTTGCAATGCTTGCTCCTGCTACAAAACCATGAATTCTGAATCTACCTTCATTTCTGTCACCTAAAATGGTAGAAATGGAATAAGAAACTAAAGGTCCAACTCCCACTTTTCCTAATAAATCAAAGGTTACATATTTGTTTTTGTATAATTGGTGTGTTTTTACCAAATTTAACATCAAATAATTATTGCCATTGGTATGCTGCAAATGAATAAAATCGGGAGTTACAAAAGTGTCTTTATCAATTGTGTTTCCATTAATTTGTCCAGTAATATGCATGCTTGCATTGTCGTTAACTACATATTTTAAATGATCCCAACTTAATTCTATTCCAAGTTTTCTTTTATTGTTAAATAAATAACCAATGTGAAAATTATACTGAGGAATTGTTAAATCATTAGATAAAAATTGTTGTAAACCATCAGTAAAACCAGGTTTATCGTGTGCAGCAGCATTTATTAATACAAAATCATAATTTGCTGTGGTGGTGTTTTTAAAATGAATATCGCTATTTGAATAAGATTCCCTGTTATAACCCCAACTAAAATAGGCTGTTCCTTTTTTTGAATTTGTTTTGTTTTGCTGTGCAATTGAATTGTTTAAAGTAAAAAATACTAAACAAATCAATAAAATTAGAATCTTTTTCATTGTTTGATTTTGGGTGTGCGAATATAATTTTTTATATGATTTGAACATAAAAAAAGCAGATGATTTCATCTGCTTTTTTTATTATAATGTAAAGTGAAATTATTTCAATGAAACAATCCAATTAGCAATTTTCAATGCTTCTTCCTTGGGAACATTTGGTAATCCAATCATTGGTGTTTGGTAATCAGGCCAGTTGCTAGGTTTTGGTTTGTATATTAATTCTACAATTTGCTCAGGAGTATAATTGCGTTTTGCTACTTCTACATAAGCGGGTCCTACCACTTTTTCGTTAGCATTATGGCAAGTTAAACAAGTGTTTTTTGACAATAATTCATTGATGTCGGCAGGAACCTCAATTTCAGCAGTTGCGTCTGGAGTTGTTGCGTCTAAAGTAGTTGGAGTTTCAGTTGAATTAGAGTTAGTGCTTCCACCTGAACAAGCAGCTATAAATAATGCTGCAAATGATAATACGATAGTTACTTTTTTCATTATTTTTTTAGGATGCAAATTTATTTCTTAATCAACTTAATAAAACATGAGTTTAAACAATCGAACTACAAACAAAAATTATATTTTGGCACTTTATATTATTAAAAAATTTTACAACTTTATGAACTTTGAAAAGTTTAATAGGAAATAGAAAAAAGAATATTATTTGGTAAAAGTTGAACCAGTAGCAAATAAATTTTTTAGATACAATTCTAGTCAATAAAATAAAAATTAATTTATTGTAATTTCCTAGTGTATATGCAATACTTAATTCCAAAACATTGATTAAAAATTAAATATATTTTTATTTTATATTGTTAATAATGTCAATCTTTTAGCCTTAAATTGAATTTTTGAAATACGTTTTTAATATTTTTCGCTTAAAATGATTTAAAACTTTAACCTAATTATACTTTCTATTTTTCAATAATAATTTGATTTCAATTTTATATTGGTTCAAAGGTTCAAGGATGTAATCAAACTAATATAATATATTAATTTATTATGATTTACATGGTTTGTATTATTTTTTACAACATCATTTATTCGTAGAAATTTCAAATTTAAATAATCTCGTTTTAAAAATTGGACATAGCGACATTTTATGTAAATAACTGTAAAAATATAATAGTTAGTAATAACTTTAATTTGAACCAATAAAAATACTTTAAAATATTAATTCAGTCTTCGAATGAAAAACTTATTTAAGCTATTAGGATTATTTCTGTTTTTGGCTTTGCAGCAAAATGTTTATGCGCAAAAAAATACCAATGATAACATTATTGATCCTAAAATGGATATTGAAGAATTTTTGCCCCCATTGGATTCTTTGTTTGAAATTGGTTTAAGAAACTATCCATTAGTTAAGTTAGAAATTGCTCAAGCTAAATTATTAAAGAAAGAAGTTCTGGAAATAGCTAAAATTGAAATCGAGGTTAAAATATTTAATTATAAAAAAGAGTTAGCAGATTGTTATACTAATTTAATAGGTGCTCAAAAAATTTTTAAAGTTAGAAATGAAGATTTATTTGTTCAAAAAATTGCATGCGATGTAGCAGAAAAAGAATACAGAGAAGGCGTTATAAAAATTGCAGAATATGCACGTCAGCGTAATGCAATGACAAATTCAATGGCTGCTCATGAAGATGCGAAAAGAGATTATATCAATTACTTTGAAAGGCTTCAAGTAATTTTAGGAGTAAAATTTAATAAAATAACACGTTAAGGGTAGTAATAAAAAATTTAAAATATTAGCATATGAATTTTTCACAATTTACACGAATAATAGGAAGTAAACTAAAATGGCTAATTTTATTCCCATCATTAGTTGCAGTTTTAGTATATTTTCTAACTTCAAAACTACCCAAAGAATTTGTTTCGGGTGCTAGTGTATATACAGGTATAGCATCGAGAGTTAATTCGTCAAATTCAGATGATAAAGCTCAAAATAATTTTGACTACAATGCAGTAAATAACACATTTGATAATTTAATGGTAACAATACATTCTCGTCAAACAACTGAGGAAGTTGCAGTGAAATTATTAGCCAAACATATAATGTTGAAAGAACCAGAACTTTCAACTTTAAGACAAGAAGGTTTTGATTTATTAGCTGTTCAAATTCCACTGGATGAACGCAATGGTTTAATAGGAAAAGATGAAGCAGAAACAATTGAAAAAGTGAGAAAAGAGCTACACTCAAGTGGAGATAACATTATTGCACAAATTTTAAATAGCACTAACGGTTTTTATAGTATTGAAACAATTAACTCAAATTTAACAGTTAAGAGAAAACAAGCATCAGATTTTATTGATATTACATATAAATCAAGTGATCCTGGTGTAGCAGTTTGGACTGTTAGATTGCTTTCAGAAACATTTATTTCTAAGTTTATATACTTAAAAGGTTCCGAAACAGTAAATGTAGTAAAATGGTTTGAAACTCGTTTGCAAGAAGCATCAACGGATTTAAATAATTCGGAAGATAAATTAAAAGACTTTGGTGTAAAAAATAAAATTATTAATTACGATGAACAAACTAAGTTTTTAGCAGAAGAAAAGGAATTAAATGAAACAAATTATTTTAAAGAACTTTCTAATAACGAAGCCAGTAAAAGAGCTGTTGCTAGGTTAGAAGATAAATTAGAAAACAGAGATATTTTACTTAAAAATAACGAAGAATTAAATAAATTACGTAAAAAATTAGGTGATGCCAATGAGCAATTTGAGCGTGCTAAAATTTATGGAAATCCAATTTCAAGCATTGATATACTTTCAAATAAAGTGAATGCATTGAAAAAAGAAATTCAACTTTATGTTTTACAATATTATAGTTTGAACCATAGTATTGAATCTGTTCCTCAAGAAAATATTTTAAATAAATGGTTAAACGAAACTTTAATTGTTGATGAATCTGAAGCACGTTTAAAAGTACATATTGATAGAAGAAAAGAATTTGATCGTCAGTATATTGAATTCTCTCCTTTAGGAATGCAAATGAGTAAGTTAGAGCGTGAAATAGATGTTGCTGAAAAACAATATTTAGAAATTTTACATGGATTGCATTTAGCCAAATTGCGTCAGCAAAATATTGAAATGAGTAATAACTTACAAATTACTGATGAACCATCATTCCCCACTAAACCAATACAAAGTCGTAGGTTGCCTATTATAATTGTTTCATTTTTAGCTTCATTCATTTTATTATTAGTTTATTTTATTGCAAGTAATTTATTAGATTTAACAATTAAAAATAGTGAAAGAGCTGAAGAACTTACAGGTTTGAAATTATTTAGTGCTTTACCAATTGCAAATAATGATGACTTAGCTAATGCAAAATTAGAAAATACATTGTTAGATTTTGCTGTCACTAATTTAAAAATTGAACTAGAAAATAGCAATGAATCAATTTCAAATTATTTAATAACTGTGCTAAGTAATAGAGAACAAGAAGGAAAAACTTATGCTGCAAACAAACTTGCTGAAAAACTTTATAGTTTAGATTATTCAGTGTTGTTTTTAACAAACGATGAAAGAGTAGATGATATAGAAACAGAAGATAGAAGATTCAGGGCCATCAGATATGATGTAACTAGCAAATTGTTTAGCGCTCGAAGCGAACAAAATCTATTACCAGAGTTTTCAAGAGTGAATAAAGAAGCTTATAACTTTATTATTTTAGAAGTTCCGGCAATCAGTGTAAATGCCATTCCTAATCAACTTATAAAAAATTCTAAACTATCATTATTAATACTTGATAGTCGTAGATCATGGGCTACTTCTGATAATTACATGTTGAATTTATTTCAAAAAGCTACCAATAACTCAAATAAAATAATGGTTTGGTTGAATTATGTTACACCTAAAAATTTAACTGGTTTAGTAGGTGAGTCCCATCATAAAAGTTTTGGTAATAGAAGAAATTCTTTAGTTAAAGCTTAATTTTTTATTTAATTAATTTTTCTTTTTAACTCCTTTAAAAATTTAAGGAATATTGCTTTAATATAAAAAGAAAATAATGCTTTTTAACTTTTGCTATAATATTGATCATTGAATTTTGTTATTAATTAAACATATTAATAAATTTTTTTCAGTAAAACGGTATAACAAAAAATTATAAATGATAACTAGACCTCAAACCAAACATTTAAATCCAAATATTATAAATTTTGGAGTTGGTTTTATTTTTATAATAATAGGTGCTTTATTAGCATTAATGATATCGTCTGATGATTCCTTTTATGGTGCTTTAGCAATTTTAGCACCAATTGTTTTAGGTGTTATTATTATCATTTTTTCAAATCCATATTATGGTATTTTATTATATTTAAATTATATTTTTATATCGAATGGTTTAACTCGATATGTTCCCGAAAACAATATAGGTTTAGGATTAAATTTTATTTTATTGTTAACCACACTTTCTATGGTGGTTCATATAAAGTGGGATGATTTTAAAAAATTAAGTCAAAGTGTTTTCTATATTGCTATCATTTGGACATTTTATTCAGTTTTATTGGTAGTAAATCCTTTATTTGGTCGAGTTGATTCATTGATTTATACAATTAAAGTAATCTCTTTATATGCTGTTCAGCTTATACCATTGGTTTTACTTTATTTGAATACTAAAAAAGATTTCAATACCTTTTTGAAAATATTGATAGCTTGGTCGGTGATAACTACAATTTGGGCGTTTAAGCAAATTATATTTGGAACAGATTTCTATGAACAAAATTGGCTTGATGCTGGTGGATATATTTCACATGTTTTAAATGGACAATTACGTGCATTTTCAACTTTTTCCGATGCCAATCAATATGGTTCAACCATGGCTTTTGTTTCATTTGTTTGTTTGATTTTATCATTTGGTCCTTATACTAAAATCAAAAAATACACATTATTTGTTATCTCAATTTTTACCTTTTTAGGTTGCATAATTTCGGGTTCAAGTGCATCATTGTATATTTATATTATAGGCTTTTTATTCTTTTTTATCCTTAACAAAAACTTTAAAACATTGATTTTCGGGTTAATTTTCGGCCTAATTATTTTATTTTTTTTAAAGTTTACAAATATTAGTAATATGAATTATCAAGTATTTAATATTGCTACTTCACTTGCTCAAAATGATGCATCGTTAATGGTTCATTCAAATAATCAATATTTAGCTATCAAATATTTAGAAAATAAACCATTTAGCATTGGAATTGAAAATTTTCAAATGTTTGGAATTAAAAATTATTCTGGATCTTTTTTTACAAATTTAACTTCCGAAAGTTCATTTTTATCTATTAGGAATCAAAGTGGAATTGTAGGTTTAATACTCCATCTTATTGGAATTATTTATGTTTTGTTAGTTGGTTTTATGAAAGTTTTTCGTCTTAAAAGCAATGACCTTCGTTATAAAATGATTGCGATTTATGGAGGTTTTATTGGAGTCATTGTTACTAGTTTAGCAAGTCCTATTTTTGATCAAACTCCGCTTGGACCCATAATGTTTATTTGTATGGTTTACTTAACCACCGCTGATATACTTGATATAGAATTTGTAGCTGAAGAAACAGAGGCGAAAGAAATTTAGCGTATGCTAATTTAGCAGCTTTAATTTTTAAAATTTTACTTTAGGTTGCTTTATTATTAATAAATTCGCATCAATTTAATTTAACATCATGATTTTAGAATCAATATTTTGGACATGCATTTTTATAGTATTTTATAGCTATTTTGGCTATGGAATTATTATTTATTTGATTGTTAAAATCAAAAATGCTTTCAGCCAAACTCCTTTTTTTGATCAATTCTATGAGCCTGAAGTTACTTTAATTGTACCTTGTTTTAATGAAGCAGCTTATATCGAAGATAAAATTCTTAATAGCTTAGCATTAGATTATCCAACCAATAAACTTAAACTAATTTTTATAAGTGATGGAAGTTCTGATGATACGCATGAAAAAATAAAAAAATATCCTTCAATTATTGCATTGCATGAAGATAAAAGAAGCGGTAAGGCTTCGGCAATGAATAGAGCAATGGAGTTTGTAAATACGCCAATTGTTGTTTTTTGTGATGCCAATACGATACTTAATATAGCTGCAATTAAAGAATTGGTAAAACATTATCAATATGAAAAAGTAGGAGCTGTTACTGGTGAAAAACGTATTGTTTCTGCTAACAAAGAAGGTGCAAGTACAGCTGGTGAAGGAATTTATTGGAAATATGAATCTTTACTCAAACAGTTGGATTCTGATTTTTATAGCGTAGTTGGTGCGGCTGGTGAATTAATGAGCTACAGAACTAGTTTATACAAAGTTCTTCCTGCCGATACATTATTGGACGATTTAATGCAATCAATGGAAATTGCTATTGATGGATATAAAGTTATTTATGAAAAAAAAGCTTGGGCAACTGAAACAGCCAGTGCCAATGTAAAAGAAGAGTTGAAACGTAAAATTAGAATCAGTGCAGGTGCATGGCAATCAATGTTAAGATTGGCAAAAGCTTTCAATCCGTTTCTAAATTTCAAATTATTTTTTGCTTTTATTTCACATAGAGTATTACGTTGGACATTAGCACCTTTATCTTTATTAGTTTTACTTATTGTTAATGTGCTTTTAGCTTCAAATATTAACACTATTTATGCAGTTCTTTTATTCTTTCAATTAGGATTTTATGTGTTAGCAATTTTAGGATGGTATTTTGAAAATAAACGAATAAAAGTAAAAGTACTTTTTGTTCCTTACTACTTTTTTATCATGAATTTGTGTGTTTATTTAGGATTAATTAGATTTTTAAAAGGCAAACAATCTGTTTCATGGGAAAGAGTTCAAAGAGCTTAATCTACTTTATACTTAAGTTCTAATCTTTTGTATATTTATAATACTTATTTTTGCCATTTATCATTATTGTAAATATTTAAAGGAGGAAAGCCAAATTATTTTCATTTTTTTGCGCCCTAATTTTTATGAAAAAAATGATAATTTTTGTTGCAATACTTTTTACCCTCACATCGGGAAGTTATATTTTTTTAGAGCAAAATCAATTTGGTAAATTACCAACAGGTGAAAGGTTAGCAAGAATAAAAAAATCGAAAAACTATAGAGATGGTGCTTTTCAAAATCAGCATTTTACTCCTGATTTGGCCGAAGGGACTTCGTATTTTGATATTTTGAAATCATTTATGAATAAACCTAAAAATACAGTACCTCCACAAAATATTCCTTTTGTAATAACTAATTTGAAACAATTAGATTCCAATAAAACACAAATAGTTTGGTTTGGACATTCAAGTTATTTTATAAAAACAAATGGTTTAAATATTTTAATTGATCCTGTTTTTAGTGGAAATGCTTCTCCATTGAGTTTTTTCGGAAAAAACTTTAAAGGAAGTAATGAATATGCGGTAGAAGATTTTCCGGAGTTGGATATTGTTATTATCACCCATGATCATTACGATCATTTGGATTACAAAACCATTTTGAAATTGAAAAGCAAAACCAAACATTTTTATACTTCACTTGGAGTTGGAGCCCATTTAAATTTATGGGGAATTGATGATTCAAAAATTACAGAATTTGATTGGTGGGATTCTATTGCAGTTACTCCTGATATCAAAATTATTGCAACTCCTGGAAGGCATTTTTCTGGAAGAAAGTTTAAAAGAAATCAATCTTTATGGGCTTCATACATTTTACAAACACCAACCGAAAATTTGTTTTTAGGTGGTGACAGTGGATTTGACACGCATTTTGAAGAAATAGGTAAAAAGTATGGTCCCTTTGATTTGGCTTTATTAGAATGTGGGCAATACAATAAAATGTGGGGTTATATTCACATGATGCCAGAACAAGTGGTACAAGCTGCTATTGATTTAAAAGCCAAAGTTTTGATGCCTGTGCATTGGAGTAAATTCACATTGGCTTTACACCCTTGGAATGAACCTATAAAACGAGTTACTGCCAATGCAAGAAAGCGAAATGTTAAAATAACCACACCGTTAATTGGCCAAGTAATCACCATCAATGAAAACTATCCAGATAGTATTTGGTGGGAGTTTTAAATTTTTTATTTTATCAAAAATACTTTAAATTTGAATATGATTTACGAAGTAGAAATAGACGATAGCAATGATATAGGCAAAAAAGCGCTTGCTTTTTTAAAAGGTTTAAATATTCCTACACATCAAGTTCCTCAACTATTGCCCGAGCAAAAAATACTACTAGAGCTTAGTTTAAAAGATATAGATGACGGGAATTTATTGACTCACGAAGAGGCCATGAAAAGTGCAGAAGAATGGCTAGACAACAAATAATTTGGACTGATAGAGGATTAGCTAGTTTAAATGAAATGTTATTATTTTATAAATTACAAAATGGTAATAGCACTTAGAGTAGAAAATTATTGGTTCATTTAAAAAAATCTATCAAAATATTGGATGAATTTCCATATACAGGAAAACCAACTAGTTTATATCCAATTAGGGAATTCGTGTTAAGTAGGAACTCTGTTTTTTATAAATTAATGGATGAAAAAATATACATTTTATTAGTTTGGGACAACAGAATGGATCCGCAATTTTTATTGAAAAAATTGGTATAAGGTATTTATAAAAACTACCTATATAAAATAAAAAAGGCCAACTTTTCAGTTAGCCTTTAAATATTATTACAATTAAAATTACTACCCTTTTACCATCAAAGCCATGTAGAAACCATCGTAACCACTAACAGATGGTAAAACAATTTCTTCTTTTTCCAATGTGAAGTTTGAGTGATTTGCCAAAAACGTGGCAACTTGATTTTGGTTTTCGCTTGGCATAATGCTACAAGTTACGTATAACATTTTACCGCCAGTTTTAACCATTACATGGTACTTGTCCAAAATTTCAAATTGTGTTTTCTTAATATTTTCTATAAAGTCAGCTTGCAATTTCCATTTTGCATCGGGGTTACGTTTTAAAACACCTAAACCACTACAAGGTGCATCTATCAATAAACGGTCAGCAAAATCGGTTAATTCGGTAACTGTATTTGGCTCAATCAAACGGGTTTCAACATTACTTATACCCGCTCTGCGTCCACGTTTTCTGAGTTCATCTAACTTCCATTGTTCTACATCCATGCTTATTAGTTTTCCTTTGCTTTGCATCAAAGCAGCAATGTGTAAAGTTTTGCCACCGGCACCCGCACAAGCATCAATAACGCGCATGTTGTTACCATCTATTTGTAAAAACTGAGCTACCATTTGGCTCGAGGCATCTTGCACTTCAAAATGGCCTTCTTTAAAAAGTTCAGTCCTGAATAAATTGGTTTTATTAATGATCAGTAAAGCATCATCGTAGCCAAGAATTTCTTGGGCTTCTACTTTTAAATCGGCTAAGTTTTTAATCAATTCTCTTTTGGTACTTTTTAAAGTATTTACCCTAATAATAAAAGGAGCCATTTGATTCAAAGCAGTAATTTCAGTTTCCCATTGATTGCCTAATTCTTTTTTTCCCATTTCGTCTAACCAATCAGGAATCGATTGATTAATTTTACGAATTTCCATGGCTTCATGTCTGCGTTGCATTACAATTTGATAGTTTATTCCATCAAATTCTGGCCAATAAGGAAGTTCCACTCCTTTAATCATAAAATGTATAGCAAGAATGGCAAACATTTGATGTTGTTTTAAAGGACGCATGTCTTGATGACCCGTTAAACAATATTGGTACAAACGAATCCAACGAACGATGTCGTAAGTATTTTCGGCTATAAAGGCTCTATCGCGAGCGCCCCAGGTGTGGTTATTACGTAAGCTTTGCTCAATTACTTTATCAGCATATTTTTTTTGATTAAATATTACGTTTAAATTATTTACCACTTCATTTACTAAAGGGCGATGTAGTTTTTGTGTCATGAAATTATTGTTTTGCTATGCAAATGTTTGTATTTGCAATTTTATTAAGCGCCAAAGATAATCAAAAGCATAGCTTATTTAGTGATGGAAAATAAAACTCATTTAAAAATTTTTCAAACTTTTGAAAAATTTAATCATAGAGAGATTGCTTTCCCGCTTTGGCGGGACAGGCTGTGCCTTGAAATGACGCATATAAATTATCATATCAACAATATAACAATATCAACCATTCAACCATCTAAACAACTACATAAATTTGGTCTAGATTTCGGCCATAACCATCGTAATCTAAGCCATAACCAACCACAAATTTGTTATCAATTTCGAAACCAACATAATCAATTTCTATATTTTCTTTTAGGGCCTCTGGCTTAAAAAGCAAGGTCATAATTTTTACACTTTCAGGCTGATGTTGCCAAACCAAATCTAATATTTTTTTTACAGTAGTTCCAGTATCTACAATGTCTTCTATGATTATTACTGGCCTATTTGTAATTGAATGATTTAAACCAATTAAAGTTTTTACATTACCAGTACTTTCAGTTCCTTCATAGCTTGCTAATTTAATAAATGAAATTTCGCAAGGCGCTAAAAATGATTTCATTAAATCTGATGTAAACATAAACGATCCATTCAATACAGAAAGGAATATGGGATTTTTACCATGATAATCAACTGTAAGTTTATTAGCTAACTCCACCACACGAGCTTGAATGGAATGATGGCTAATAAATGGTTCAAAATGTAAATCCTTTACTTGTACGTTCATAATATATAAAAAGCTTGAAATAAAATATTTGCAATGATAATGGACTCTATTCTTAATTAAAAGATGTTTGTTTAGTATAAATTTTACTATTTTTGACCAATATGAAAGTGCTAACAATTGTTTCTTACCCGTTTTTGCCTGCCACCACTGGAGGCGAAATTTGCACTTTAGGATTACACAATGAATTGGCAAAAACTAATGAAGTTACTGTTTATACGGTGGCGCCTTATGCTACAAATTTCACAAAGCCAAATTTTGAATTGATAGCAAATTTACCTTTTAAGGCAATTAGGTACATCAATATATTTGTATTTTTCAAAATACTGAAATTGATCAAAACGAAGCAGATTGATATAGTTTTCTTTGAACAAACTTGGTATGGTTGGTTGCTATTATTATTAAAAACATTTACCAATAAAAAATTAGTTGTTCGTGCGCATAATATTGAACATTTGCGTTTTAAAAGCATTGGTAAGGCTTGGTGGAAACTACTTTATTATTATGAGAAAATAACTTATAAATCGGCCAATCAAGTATTTTTTTTAACGGAAGAAGACAGACAAAAAGCAATTGAAGTTTTTAAATTAAACGCTCATCAAACTCAGGTAATTCCATATGGTGTTGATGTAAAATCAATGCCAGTGAAAAACGAAAATGCTGCAACTGAAATTAAATTAAGACATGAAATAAACGAAAACGATCATATCATTTTGTTTTATGGAACAATGGGCTATAAACCAAATAATGATGCGGTTTTATATTTGATCAATAAATTACAACCAGCATTGCAAAAGCAACCAAATTTTTTTTATAAAATATTGGTTTGTGGTAAAAATATACCTTTGACCATTGAGCAAAAAATAAAAGCAAATCCAAGTATTATTTATTGTGGATTTGTGCCTGATTTAAATGAATACATTGATGCTGCAAATGTGGTTCTGAACCCAATATTAAGTGGGGGAGGAGTAAAAACAAAAGCCATTGATGCTTTAGCGCGAAATGCGAATTTAGTTTCTACCGAAACAGGTGCCATTGGAATAGACAAAGCAGTTTGTGGTAATAAATTATATGTGGTTAACGACCATGATGTGGATGGTTTTGCTACTTCAATTATTAATTATTGCGAAGCAAAAACAACAAATATTCCTAAACAATTTTACGAAACCTATAACTGGAGTAAAATTATTGAAAGAATGGATTTATAGGAAATCTATAATTTAAATATCAAAAAAATCTATTAAATTTTAATAATTTGCGACCGTTTTGCAAATGAATCCAACTTTACAATTACCCATATTTACTGAATTACAACAGTGTGCTGACAAACTGGGCTTAGAAGCCTATGTTATTGGTGGATTTGTTCGTGATTTGGTATTAAAACGCGAGTCAAAAGACATAGACATTGTGGTAGTTGGCGATGCATTGCCATTGGCAAAAGCATTTGCTTTGCTGCATAAGCAAAGTGATTTTGCGGTTTTTAAAAACTTTGGAACTGCCATGGTAAAAACTGCAGATTGGGAAGTAGAATTTGTAAGTTCGCGTAAAGAAAGTTACCAATCAAATAGTAGGAAACCAATGGTAAGTCAAGGCACTTTAATTGACGACCAAAACAGAAGAGATTTTACCATTAATGCTTTAGCAATTAGCATCAACAAAAATACTTTTGGTCAATTTATTGATCCATTTGGTGGATTAATTGACATAGAAAATAAAATAATCAAAACGCCATTAGCCCCTGATATTACTTTTAGTGACGATCCATTGCGCATGCTTCGTGCCATTCGTTTTGCTTCGCAACTTGGATTTACCATTTTACCTGAAACATTTGAAGCTATTCAGCAAAATGCTGAACGAATAAACATTATTTCGTATGAAAGAATCAGTGAGGAGTTGAATAAAATATTACTTTCACCAAAACCATCTGTTGGCTTAAAATTATTATTTGATAGTGGATTACTTAAATTGGTGTTTAAGGAGTTGTATAACATGCATGGTGTGGAGGTAAAAAATGGGAAAGCACACAAAGATAATTTCCACCATACCATTCATGTGGTAGATAATATTTGCGAAGAAACCAATAATCTTTGGTTGCGTTGGGCTGCGTTATTACATGATATTGGCAAACCTTCCACCAAAAGATTTATAGAAGCTGAGGGTGGTTGGAAATTTCATGGGCATGAAGACAAAGGAAGTAGAATGGTTTCAACTATTTTCAATAATTTGAAGTTGCCACAAAACGAAAAAATGCGTTACGTTCAAAAGTTGGTTGCGTTGCATCACAGGCCAAAAGCATTAGCCGAAGATGGAGTAACTGATTCAGCAATTAGGCGATTAATTGTTGATACTGGTGATGATTTAGAAGATTTATTTACGCTTTGCAGGGCTGATATGACTACTCGTTTTGCGGAAAAAATTGCATTGTATAAAGGTAATTTGAACAAAGTTCAACAGTTTGTAAAGGAAGTAGAAGAACGTGATGAGTTGCGAAATTGGCAGCCACCAATAACTGGTGAAATGATTATGGAAACATTTAAATTACAACCATGCAAAGAAGTTGGTATCATCAAAAACCATATTCGTGAAGCTATTTTAGATGGAAAAATAAAAAACGATTTCAACGAAGCATTTGAGTATATGAAAACTATTGCCGCTGAGTTAGGAATTAGACTATAGACTATGGTCCATGGTCAATGGTCTATCAACTATTTCATTGTTTTCAACTGTAAAAAAAGCTGTTGGTGCAGCTTGTCGTTGGGTAATATAATCTTTATAAATTTCGCTGTAAGCCGTTCGGTGTTCCAACACTTCATTATAAGTTTCTGTTAAACCAATGAGCATTTCACACGCTTCACGAACTGCAAAATTTCCGCTTTCATGAGCTGTGATATAATCGGCTAAATTATTATTAATAACATAGTTTTTAAACAAAGGATTTGCTTTTCTATTTATAAGTATACGAATGCCGCAAACCTTTGCGATGCTTAAGTCAAGCACATCGTCAAACATATAACAAACTTCATTTTTATTGATATTATTTGCTTTACAAAAATGTTCAAGTGCAATGATTTTATCTGCCACTTTAAAATAGGAAGAAGAAAAATGTTCTCGGTTGCTAAAGTAAAAAGCCATTTCATTTTTTTCGCCAGAAATAATGGCGCAAGCAGGCATTTTATTATGATGTAAAAAATAATTGAATCGAAGCAAGTTTGTTCCCATGCTATCTGCTTCGTTGAAAGTAGAACTTTTATTTTCGTTTTTTACGGCATTATTAAACACACCATCCCAATCAAAAACAAAGGCTTTGATGCCTTTTAGCTTTAAAGATATTTGTTCTGCATCGGATAAAAACACACCACCAATTTCAGTGAAAACTAATTCAATATGATTATTCATAAGTTGATAAAAATAAAATGCAATATTATACTTTAAATACGAAGATAAAAGTGCTAAAATTACACATTAATTGAGTTTGATTGTCGCAATTAAAAATCATTATTCACAGTTAAAAAACTAAATGTCTATTTTGATATGATTAGCTAATTCCTTAATTGGTAAAGGATTTAGTTGTTTTGTTTAAAAATTTATTTTCAAAAGTAGGTTTATCCACCATGTACTGCTAAAACCTTATTTTTAAGAGTAAATCAGTGCTATATATTCGTAATAATGATACTGATAAATAAATACGAAGCAGCAATTAGCATTGATGAAGCATTTGTAAAATACGAACATCAATATGAAGAGTTGAAAAAAATATTTGACTTTATTGATTTGCCTGAAGCAATAGTTGATACTGAAAAGTTAAATAGCTCAATATTGCGTAATTATTATGCCAATGCAATAGATCATAATTTATTAGAAGTAAAAACTGTAAAATATATAATTAGCAGAAATATTCGTCCATCGGGTGCTGCAGAGTCTGCTGTATTCCAATACTACAAAGCTGAAAAATATTTATTTGATAATGTTAACCAACCATTAACTATTTCAATGGTTTATCATTTACATAAAATATTAGTTACAGATTTATTACTTCAATCACCAGAATCAAATTTATTTGATAATAAATCGTTTTCACAACCAGAAAGATTACATCCAGAATCAGAATTAGAGCTAGAGAATTTATTTGAATTTTTAAACAGTGATACAGAATTTCATCCAATTATTCAAAGTTGGATGTTGCATTTTAAAATCCTTTCATTACCAATGTTTGCGGAAGCTAAAAATAAATTTGCTTCACTTTTGCAAAGTTTTTGGTTAAGAAAACACAATATGGATTTAAATGGTTTATTAAGTTTAGAACACGAATTATACATTAAGAAAAATGAGTATTTGACTTATTTCCTTGAAAATAAAAATACAGAATCACCTATTCAAGAACAAAGTTTAAACGAACAAATTGTATTTGGATTATCGTTACATGCCAATCAATTAACACGCATGTACCAGTTATTACAATCATATTTTCGTAAGCAAATTGATTACGAAAAACTAAATCCTCGTCAAAAAAATATCATGAATTTTGTGTTCCAAAGCGGATACAAATTAAAAGAAATAGATGATTCAATTTTAAACAAACGCCAAAAGTTAATTATGTATATTATTCAACACAGAGGCTTTGTAAGTACCAAAGAATTAGTGAGTGAGTTTGAATGTAACCGTAAAACTATTCAACGCGATTTTATTCATTTATTGGAATTAAATTTGGTAAAGATTATTGGCATGGGAAGCGCTTTAAAGTATTCATTAAACTTAGATAATTATAAACAAGATCCAATTAATCAATACCAATCTGAATACTTGAAAAACAGTGATGAACAATTAATTCTTGGTTACGAATAATTGAAATTAAACGACATAAAAAAAGGAACTTTAATTAAAAAGTTCCTTTTTTTATGTTACAACTCATCTTCATTGTAAAAATAATCTTCTTTAGTAGGGTAATCAGGCCAAATTTCTTCAATACCTTCAAAAGGCTCTCCGTCATCTTCAATTTCTTGTAAATTTTCAATTACTTCAAGTGGCGCACCACTTCTAATTCCGTAATCAATTAATTCATCTTTTGTGGCTGGCCAAGGCGCATCGTCTAAATATGAAGCAAGTTCTAGTGTCCAATACATATTATTATAGGTTTTAAAATTTATGCGAAAATATATTTAATTAAGACTTTAGCAACCACAAATTATTTACATTCAATATTATTTTACATTTTCAATTTATATTGACCTTTATTGTCTGAATATCAGTTTACAACAAATAAAAGAGAATTAAAAATAAACATTTATTAATAATTTATATTTCATATTTGATATCATTATTCATCTAATACTTTAATATTTTTTACAAACCAAACTCAACCAAACCTTCGTCTTCTTGTTCTTTCATTTTCATAATTTGATCTAAGGCATCTGGAACTACATCGCTGCAAATGGTAATAAAACTGCCTCTTGCGGCATTTTTTATAGCAAATTCTATGGCTTCAGTTTCTTTTTTAATGACAGTTACTTTTTTATTAGCATCTACTTCAGTAATTCCACGCATCATTAAATCTATTATTTCTTGTTCAGTTTTGCCTCTTAAGTTTTTATCTTGGCGAATAATTACTTCGTCAAACATATTGGCAGCCACACTTCCTAAGCTTATTGTATCTTCATCACGTCTGTCGCCAACACCTGCAATTATTCCTACATGCTTTGCATTTATTTTGCTTAACATATCGGCTATAGCTGTAAAACCAGCTGCATTGTGCGCATAATCAACCATTACTTGAAAGTTTTTAAAACTAAAAATATTCATTCGTCCTGGTGTTTGAGCTGGACTAGGAATAAAAGTTTGCAATGCAATTCGCATGTCTTCTATTTTAAAATTACGGATAAATCCAGCAATTAAAGTTGGTAAAATATTTTGAATATTAAACGATGCTTTTCCACCAAAAGTTAATGGAATATTGATGGCTTTTTCTACCCTAATTTTCCATGTTCCTTTGCTAATTGTTACATAACCATTTTCATAAATAGCAGCCAAACCACCAGCATTGATATGCTCTTTGATGATTGGATTGTTTTCATCCATACTAAAATAAGCAACTTTACATGCCAAACCCTTAGCCATTCCCGCAGCCCATTTATTATCGGCATTTAATATGCTATAACCATTTGGTAACACACTTTCGGGAACTACCGCTTTCACTCTTGCTAATTGTTCAATGGTATCAATATCACCTAAGCCCAAATGGTCTTCAGCAACGTTAGTTACAATGGCAATATCGCAATTATGAAAACCTAAACCTGAACGTAATATTCCACCTCTAGCACATTCTAAAACTGCAAAATCAACCGTTGGATCTTTTAACACAAACTCTGCACTTACAGGTCCGGTACAATCGCCACGCATCATCATTTGGTTTTGAATATAAACACCATCGGTAGTAGTATAACCCACTTTATAACCCATTGTTTTTACCATGTGAGCCATTAATCGGGTAGTGGTAGTTTTACCATTTGTACCTGTAATAGCTATGATTGGAATACGTGCTGAACTTCCTATTGGATATAACATATCAATTACTGGCTCAGCCACATTTCTTGGTAATCCTTGAGCTGGATCAATGTGCATCCTGAAACCAGGAGCAGCATTTACTTCTATTACACCACCGCCTGATTCGGCAACGGGTTCGCTTAATGTTTTAGCCATGATATCTATACCGCAAATATCTAAACCAATAATTCTTGCTATTCGTTCACACATAAAAATATTATCGGGATGAACTAAATCAGTAATATCAGTAGCAGTTCCACCGGTTGAAAGATTTGCAGTAGGTTTTAACCAAAGCTCTTCACCTTCGGGTAAAACACTTTCTAACGTTAGGTCTTTATCTTTTAAAATATCCAAAGTAAACTGATCTACTTTGATACTTGTCAATGTTTTTTCGTGTCCAAAACCTCTTCGTGGGTCTAGGTTTGTAATGTCAATTAATTCGGCAATGGTACTTTTTCCATCACCAATAACCGATGCTGGTTTGCGTATTGCGGCAGCAACAAACTTATAGTTAATTACCAAAACACGATGGTCCAAACCTGAAATAAATTTTTCAACAATTACACCTCTTGAATATACTTTAGCGGCTTCTAAACCTTTAACAGCATCTTCCCAATTATTAATATCTGTGGTAGCACCTTTTCCGTGATTTCCATCAACGGGTTTAGTAACAATAGGATATTTGATACTTTCTATGGCAGCTTGTAATCCTTCTTCGCCATATACAATTCGACCTTTTGGAACTGGAATTTCAGCCGCACCTAATAAA
Source organism: Bacteroidota bacterium (assembly GCA_947456185.1). GTDB lineage: Bacteria > Bacteroidota > Bacteroidia > UKL13-3 > UKL13-3 > JAAFJM01. Next base: position 25,043 of record CANGPW010000007.1, read on the forward strand.
TTTTTAGTTTCTTCTTTATCGCAGGCAATGTCTACTGCTATGCTGCCAGTAGTACTGGCAATGGTTGCCCTGATTCGTTTTTGATTGATTCCATAACCCAACTGAACCAATGAATTTCTGTTTAAACGAATATAAGGAATTCCTCTGGAAACTGCTTCTTCTACAATGCAGCCGGTGCTTGGGCCTAATCTTTCATCTTCTCTAATTTCCCTAAGTTCTTGAATATCATTTCCTAAGTCGTAGTCTGTTCCGGCTATTAATGCTTCCGCAATTCTAACGGCAGATCTTGCCGCAAAAACACCTGCTTTTTCTTCCATGTAGCTAAACACTACATTGTATACGCCTTCTTTACTGGTTGAACGCGTTCGACCAAAGCCAGTTTCCATGCCTGCCAATGTTTGAATTTCAAGTGCTATATGTTCTATTACATGACCCATCCAAGTTCCATCTTTTACACGCATAAAAAAACCACCAGCTACTTGTTCCGAACATCTATGAGAAAACATGCTTGGAAACATTTTTTCTAAACGTTCTGAAAAACCATCAATTTTATTGGTAGGGCTTTGTTCTAATTCTTCTAAATCCAAACGCATTTGAATTAATTTATGTCTGCGTACACTCCAATAATTTGGTCCGCGCATGGTTTTTATATCAAGTATTTTCATTTGGCTATTTGTATTTTTTTGTAATTATAGTTATAGTTTTTATAAATTTTACAAAAACTTTTAAATGTTTTAAAATAAATTTACATGTAAAGTTTAAATCGTAAAAATGAATGATAATTTGCAATAAATGAATGAAATTTTTGCTAAACTTGCTGCTCGAAAAAAACTACAATGGAAATTACAAAACCCAACTTATCGTTATTTAATCCTTACATTGCTTCTTATGTTAATTTAGTAAAATCGGAAGATTTATATACCGAATTATACAAAGAAAGCATGGAAACCATAGAGCTTTTTACTAGCTTAGATGAGGAAACTTTATTGTTTAAATATGAATCCAATAAATGGACTGTAAAAGAAATTTTCCAACACATCATTGACTGTGAAAGAGTTTTTCAATACAGAATTTTATCAATAGCGCGTAATTCTGAAGTTCCTTTGGCGGGCTTTGACCACAATATATTTGTAGAAACGAGCATGGCCGATAAAAGAGATATTTACGACATGGTTCGTGAGTTTTCTATGGTGAGAGGTTCTACTGTTGAAATACTAAAATCGTTACCAAGTTCTGCTTGGGATAAAATGGGTGTTGCCAATAATAATCCAGCAAGTGTAAGAAGCATTGCTTACATGTTATTAGGACACGAAATTCACCACAGAACTGTTATAGAAAAGAAATATTTGTTGTAATCAAATTCTTAAATTCTCACCATTTCCAACTGATCAAAAATTACATCTGGTTTGCTAGTTCCATTGTATTGAAAAATTAAATGGTGATTTCCTTCAACGATTGTTTCACTTTGTTGCCATGTTTCAAAATCAAAATTGATTGGAATAATAATGAACCTGAATTTATGATGATTTAATCGTAAACGCTCAATCATACTGGTTCTTTCGGCTCTTTCTATTTCTTCAATAAACGTAGTTTTAGGTTTAATATTTGGATGCAAATAATAATCTATAGCAATTAAATCAAGTAGTATTTTATCGTTTGAAAAAGTAGTTTGAGCATATTCATGGATGATTTCATAAACTGTTACCAATGCATGTTTGTGGAAATTACTTTTGCTAGCAAAAAGATTTCCTAAACCTAATAAAAAGTCGAAAATGCTGTAATTATTCGATACATATTTTAATGTATAAAATGCGCGTTTTTTGTTCCAATAAATTTCTAATGCTTCTTCTAAAACAGTAATTTTTAAAAGCTCTTCTTCACTTAAATATTTACTTTTTATAATTTGATAGGGTGGAAGAGGATCATATACATAATCGTGTTCCAAATATTTATGGCGCATGGGGGTTCCTTTTAAAAACTTTAAAAAACCCAATTGTAACTCAGGTGGATGAAGTTTAAAAACTTCCTCAATACTATATTTTATATCGTTCCAATAATCTAAAGGCAAACCTACGATGAGGTCTAAATGCATTTCTATTTTATTGTCTAATGTTTTGATAACTGCACTGGTTTTATCAAAATTTTGCTTTCTACTAACTTGTAAATTTGCCTGTTGATTTACTGTTTGAATACCAATTTCAAACCGGAATAAACCTTTTGGAACATATTCTTGAATAAATTTTACAATATCAGGATGGACTATATCGGCAGTAATTTCAAACTGAAAAACATTATTCGGTTTGTGGTTTGACAATATGAATTTAAAAATATCGATGGTAAAATCTTTTTTTACATTGAAAGTTCTATCTAAAAACTTTATCACACGCCCATGTTCCATCAAATACAGCAAATTTGTTTTGATATCGTCTATTGGAAGTGTTCGCACTTTATTGTCTAAACTAGCCAAACAAAATTCGCATTTATAAGGGCAGCCACGACTAGTTTCTACATAGCAAACTTTGTTGTATAGGTCTTCGGGTTTATCGTTTATATATGGATTAAAGTTGGTGTAATTAGTTAAATCAAACATGGGAGCGGGCAAGTTCTCTTTCACTTTTCCGTCTTTTTTAAACACTAAATTTGGAACATTTTCTATGTTTGGATAATTATTGATAAATTCTTTAAAAGGAGTTTCACCCTCGCCAGTAATGATATAATCTACTTCATCTAATCCAATAACATCGTTGTATTCATAACTTACTTCTGGTCCGCCTAACAGTATTTTTATGTCTTTATTAATTGCTTTTATTAAACGTACCACTTCTAGTGTTTGCTGAATATTCCATATATAGCAACTGAAGGCAATGATTTCAAAATCTTTGCAGAAATCTGCAATTCCTGCTTTGTCTTCTTTAATGGTAAATTCTTTCCATTCCAAGCCTTCTTTGTCTTTGTTTAACTCAAACAAAAGTCTGATGGCAAGATTGATATGAATATATTTGGCGTTAAGCGTAGTTAATAATATGCGCATTGATGATTTTAAAAAGGCAAATATAGTTTTATTGTGTCAAATGAGAACAGTGAGTTTTGTTGAGTCCTTTCAGGGCAAAAAGAAAAAAAAATAAATTCTAAATTCTAAATTCTAAAATAGATATTCATTATTCAATTTACCTTATTAATTATACTTTATTCAGTCAATATTATTTTAATTTTTTTCAGATTAATAGTAATATTCTTTCGAATTTCTTTATTCGAATTTCGAATTTTCAAATATTATCTTCCCCCAAAAATAGTACTTCCAACTCTAATTAAATTGCTGCCATTGGCAATGGCAATTTGATAATCGCTGCTCATTCCCATCGATAATTGATGGAAAGATTCCTGTGAAGAAAAATAAGTAGCTTTTACATTGTCAAAAAGTTTTTTCAAGCCTGCAAATTCATTTGCAATTTGCTCCTCATTTTCAGTAAATGTTGCCATTCCCATTAAACCAACTATTTCAATATTTGCAAATTCTTGCTTATTATATTTTAGTAAAAGTTTAAATAATTCAGCTTCTTCAAAACCAAATTTTGTTTCTTCATCGGCAATGCTAATTTGCAATAGGATCTGTTGAATTTTATTGATTTTAGCAGCTTGCTTATTGATTTCAAGTAAAATATTTTCACTGTCAACTGAATGAATCAATACTACAAATGGAACTATATATTTTACTTTATTGCTTTGCAAATGTCCAATCATGTGCCATTCAATGTCTTTTGGCATTTGTTCAAACTTGCTTACAAGCTCCTGAACTTTATTTTCGCCAAATATTTTTTGCCCTGAATGGTAAGCTTCCATAAGGGTTTCCACCGGTTTTGTTTTGCTTACTGCAATTAATTTAATATTTTGGCTTAGTTGTTGTTTTATTTTTTCAATATTTGCAGCTATACTCATGATGATAAATTCAATTTACAAATATGCATTAATTGCATTAGTTATTACTACAATTGCTTGCCAAACGGATAATTCTTTAAAACCGAATCCGTTTTTTGATAGAACTAAAATGGCAAACATATTAACAGACATTCAAATTGCGGAAGCAGGTGTAAACCAACAAGGATTTTTAATTGATAGCCTAAACAAATCAATGTTATGGCATTATGAATATGTTTACAAGAAAAATAACATTACCGAAAAACAATTCAACGATAATTATACCTATTATTTAGAAGAACCACAGCTGCTCGACAGTGTTTATAACGATGTGATAAAAAATATTACAAAACTGAGGTTAGAGAAAAAGTAGTGTTTTAGATTTTTTATTGCTTGTAAGTAGTTAATAAGTCTATCATTTTTTCAAATGCTTTTGCTCGGTGACTAATTTTATTTTTTTCTTTTAAATCCATTTCAGCCAATGAAATGTTAAAACCATTTGGAATAAATATTGGGTCATAACCAAATCCAAATTTACCGGTTTTATTTTCAGTGATTTTACCTATTAATTCACCTTCAAACAAATACTCTTTTCCTTCAATAATCAAAGCAATTACAGTAACAAAACGTGCATTTTTATTGTCAAAATCAGCAAGGTTTTTTAGCAATAAATTCATATTGTCGTTGGCGTTTTTTTGTTCACCAGCATAACGCGCACTGTATACTCCAGGTTCGTTATTTAAAGCTTCTACCAATAAGCCAGTATCATCGGCAAAACAGTTGCTTTTAGTTTTATTATATATGGTTCTTGCTTTTATCAATGCATTTGCTTCTAGCGTTTCACCATCTTCTATTATTTCATCATGATAGCCAATTGCATTGAGTGATTTAACAACAAAATCAGCACCAATTAATGCACTAATTTCTGTTACTTTATTTTCATTATGACTTGCAAAAATTATTTCCATTATCCAATCATTTTTTTAATTCCAAAGCTCCAAAGTTGCATTTTTAAATCTTTGTTAGTTTCATAATTTATTAAATGTTCAGCTTTTAATATTTGTGTACTTCGTACAATGGCAAACTGATGCGAAGGAATATTCCAACCTTCATTTATTATCCATTCATCGCAGCCCCAAATAATCATTTTAAGTGGCTTGAGGCTTAATATAATATCACTAATTGTAGCACCTTCTTCTTGCTCATTTATATTTAAAAGCGCCATTTCGTTCAAGTTTAATTTTAAGCCAGCTTGAATGATATTATTCAGTAAATCCATTTCGCTGTTATTAAGTGCTTTATCTATCAATAAAACAAAGCGTTGTTGGTTGGTTCCACTGAACTTGTATTGTATAGAATTTTGTTTTTCTTTGACCACGAAAAACTCATCGAATAATGGTTCAATGAATGGATTTTCAATTATTAAATTAGCGTTCATTTTTTAAATTTTACGAATGACAATAAGCATCAAAATTAACAAAAACTCTCAATCTAGAATCAATTCTTGTGATTTTAATAATATAGAATTCGGAAAAATATTTTCAGATCACATGTTTAGAGTTGATTATGAAAATGGTGAATGGCAAACTGGAGAGATTTTACCTTACGGAAATATTAGTTTTTCACCCGCATTATCGAGTTTACATTACGGACAATCAATTTTTGAAGGCATGAAAGCTTTTAAAGATGAACAGGGAAATCCCCAATTATTTCGTCCATTGGCTAATTTTGAAAGATTTAATATTTCGGCTCAAAGAATGGGAATGCCAACTATTCCTGAAGAATTATTTATGGGAGGATTAAGTGAATTGGTAAAATTAGACCAAAACTGGATTCCAACCAAAGAAGGAAGTTCATTGTATTTACGTCCATTTATGTTTGCCACTGATGATTTTATTGGTGTAAGAACAAGTATGAATTATTCTTTTATTATTTTTTGTTGCCCGGTAAATAGCTACTATCCTAAACCCATTAAAGTAAAAGTAGAAGAAAAATATACCCGCGCTTTTGATGGAATGGCAGGAAGTGCAAAAGCGGCCGGTAATTATGGAATCAGTATGCTTCCAACTATGGAAGCCAAAAAAGAAGGTTTTGATCAAATTATTTGGACTGATGGCCGTGAACATAAATATGTAGAAGAATCGGGAACTACCAATTTGTTTTTTGTGTTAAATGAAGAAACAGTAATTACCCCAGCATTAGACGGAAATATTCTAAAAGGTGTAACTCGAGATAGTTGTATAAAAATGTTACGAGATGCAAATTACAATGTAGAAGAAAGACATATTAGCATAGAAGAAATTGCACAAGCAGCAAGAGACGGAAAATTAACAGACGCTTTTGGAACTGGAACGGCAGCATTAATAGCCAAAATTGAAACCATAGCTTATAAAAATGAACGTTTTGAATTGCCACCGGCCGAAAATAGAAAAGTTTCTAACTGGTTATATAAAACATTAAGTGATATTCAAACTTCAAAAATTGAAGATAAATTTGGTTGGGTTGTAAAACTATAATTCATAAGTTTTTTAGAATAGAAAAGGAATTGGTTAATAAATCAGTTCCTTTTTTTTGTTTAAGAAATACGTCCCATTTGTTTTAAAATTTTGGGCAGACACATAGGTCTGCCCCTACGGTCAATTTTTATCATCCAATCAACATAATTACTATATTGTGCCACTTTATGCACGAAAACGATTTTATATCCATCATTGCTAATCAGCTTGGCATTCAACAAAAACAAATAATAGCTACTGTTAAATTACTGAATGAAGGTAGCACTGTTCCTTTCATTGCTCGCTATCGTAAAGAACATACCAACGCACTTGACGAAGTTCAAATTGAAAATATCAGGTTGCTAAATATAAAATTTACTGATTTAGTAAAACGTAAAATCTCCATCATTGAAACCATCAAAGAGCAAGGAAAACTGACACCTTTATTGGAAAAAAGTATTCACGATTGTTGGGATTTAAATTTACTAGAAGACATTTATTTACCTTATAAACCAAAACGCAAAACCAAAGCAAGCATTGCTCGTGAAAAAGGTTTGGAGCCTTTGGCAATTTGGTTATTGAAAGAAAATAACAACAGTCCTGAAATAGAAGCCAGTCGTTATTTGAAAAATGGAGTTACAAATGAAGATGAAGCCTTGCAAGGTGCGCGAGATATTATAGCTGAAATGGTAAATGAAGATGCAAAAGCCAGAAATGTCATTAGAAATCAGTTTGAAAAACATGCAGTAGTTTATACTAAAGTAGCCAAAGGAAAAGAAACCGAAGGAAGTAAATACCAAGATTATTTTAAATATGATGAACCTTTAAATCGTTGTCCATCGCACAGGTTGTTAGCAGTATTTAGAGGAGAAGAAGAAGGTTTTTTAAAATTAAGTATTGAGCCTGATGAAGAAATAACTATTCAAAATTTAGATTACATTTTTGTAAAAAGAAATAATGATAGCAGTCATCAAATTGCTTTGGCAATAAAAGACAGTTACAAACGATTGCTTTCACCTTCAATGGAAACAGAATTTAGGAACCTAGCAAAGGCCAAAGCAGATGAAGAAGCAATCAGGGTTTTTGCTGAAAATTTAAAACAATTATTGCTTTCAGCACCATTAGGAAGCAAACGTATTTTAGCCATTGATCCTGGATTTAGATCGGGTTGTAAAGTGGTTTGTTTAAATGAAGAAGGTAAATTGTTAGTTGACGACATTATTTATCCTCACGAACCACAGCGCGATGTACAAAAAGCGGAAGCTAAAATTATATATTTAGTAGAAAAATATAATATTGAAGCGTTTGCCATAGGCAATGGAACCGCTGGCCGCGAAACAGAAGAATTTATTAGAAATATAAGCTTTAAAACCGAACCGCAAATATTTATGGTGAACGAAAATGGTGCATCTATTTATTCGGCAAGTGAATTGGCAAGGGAAGAATTTCCTGATAAAGATTTAACAGTAAGAGGTTCGGTTTCTATTGGCCGCAGGCTAGCTGACCCCTTAGCTGAGTTGGTGAAAATAGATGCAAAGTCGATAGGAGTGGGGCAATACCAACACGATGTAGATCAAAATAAATTGAAACAAAGTTTGGATGTGGTGGTGCAAAGTTGCGTAAATCAAGTTGGAGTAAATTTAAATACTGCCAGTAAAAGTCTGTTAACTTATGTGTCGGGTTTAAGTGCGCAAACAGCACAAAATATCATTAATTTTAGGAATGAAAATGGGGCTTTTACTTCCAGAAATCAGTTGAAAAAAATTCCTCGTTTGGGTGTTAAAGCCTTTGAACAATGCGCAGCTTTTCTACGCATTCCAAATGCAAAAAATGTGTTAGATAACAGCGCTGTTCATCCCGAAAGTTATGTGATTGTGGAGCAAATGGCAAAGAAAAATGCTTGTACTGTGAACGATTTAATTAGCAATGAAGCCATTCGTAAAACCATCAAACCCGAAAACTATATTACTGAAACAGCGGGTTTATTAACCATCAACGATATTTTAAAAGAGCTTGCAAAACCTGGCCGCGATCCACGAGCAATGATTCAACAATTCAGTTTTGCTAACGTTAAAAAACCAGAAGATTTATATCAAGGAATGATACTGCCAGGTATAGTTACCAATATTACCAAGTTTGGTTGTTTCGTAAATATTGGCGTAAAACAAGATGGCATGGTTCACATTTCTCAATTAGCCGATAAATTTATTGCCGACCCAAACCAAGTAGTAAAATTACAGCAACAAGTACAAGTAAAAGTATTGGAAGTTGATTTGCTAAGAAAACGAATTGCCCTCACCATGAAAGGTTTTTAGTTAGCTGCTAGCAACTGGCTTCTGGCAAAACTATCAACTGACAACTATCAACTGACAACTACTTCACTTCTATTTCATCTACAAAAATAAAGGCATCGCCACCAACTCCTTGATGTCCTTCGGGCAATGCACCAAAGTTTTTAGCTACTACTTTTACGTAACGAGCATTTGCTTTTTTGGGTAAATTATAAACTGCTTTTTTTGTAAATGTTTCTTCTGTTTTCCAGTTTACATTTTCTGTCCAAGTACCAACCTTTTCATAATTTATTCCATCGTTGGATATATAAAATTCCACTTCTTTTGGTAGTAAAATCCATGAACGAGAATCTTGTAAATAATTAGCCGAAATTTCACTGATTTCTTTCTTTTCTTGTAAATCAACTACCCCTTCAAAATCCTGACTTTGGTAACCTTGCCAACCTCCTTTACGCCAATCTTTGTAACCAGACAATCCATCAATAATTCCTGCATCGCCACCAGCTGTATATTGTTTATTGTATTTACAATTCAGTTTTACAGTCCAGTTATTTGGTATTTTATGGAAATAAGCTTCATTCAAATAATTTTCAATTTTATTGTTTGAATGTACATGAATTTTAACGGAGTTTTTTATATAAAATGCTTTGGTAAATGCTTTGATTGGCGTTTCTTTTAATAAGTTTTCATCAGCACCAACCATGGTATAAAATACGGTAGGTTTTTCAGGATTTAATGAATACATATTTACCAATAAACTATCTTTAAACATTTTGTTTTCAGCGTCAATGATTGGTGCAATGTCTATATTCAAATTAGAAGTTTCGGTATCAATTTTTGCTTCTTCATATTCAAACTTTTTACCCAAAATCAATACTTCATCAAATATAGATTTGGTACTTGCATATTTGTTTTCACCAGGGCAAAAAGGATAAAAACCCATGGTGCTAAACACATACCAAGCGCTCATTTGTCCGCAGTCTTCATTCCCTGATAAGCCATTGGTATGATTTGAATACATTTCATTGATTATTTGATGTACTTTTTGTTGCGTTTTTTCTGGCTTACCAATAAAATTATATAAATATGCCATGTGATGACTTGGTTCATTTCCGTGCGCATATTGGCCTATTAGTCCACTTATATCAGCTTGTTCTCTGCCATCAGTTTTACTCGATGTAGTAAACATTTCATCTAGTTTAGCTTCAAAATTATTATTGCCTCCATAAGCATTGATTAAGCCATTTACATCTTGTGGAACAAAGAAATTATATTGCCATGCATTGGCTTCGGTGTAATGATTATTTACTTCTTTTGGATTAAATGGTTTTAGCCAACCACCGTTGGAACGAGGTTGAATAAATCCATTTTTAGGATTGAATAAATTTTTCCAATTTTTACCGTTAAAACGTTCAATTGTATCGTTAACTTTTGTTCCGCTTAATTTTCCTAATTTGTCAATGCACCAATCGTTATAAGCATTTTCCACGCTTTTACTTACACTTTCATGCTCGTCTTCTATTGCTAAAAATCCTTTTTTATAATAAATAGGATAACCAAATTTGTAGAAATTATGAGTTGATTTAATGCTAGCTTCTATGGCTATATTTACATCAAAATCTCTTATTCCTTTTGCAAACGCATCGGCTATAACACTGATGCCATGGTTGGCTATCATACAATTGGTTTCGTTGCTGCTGAGTTCCCACATGGGTAAGCGACCAACTTGTTTATATTGCTCCAAAAATGTTTTGATAAAATCTAAATTTCGTTCACGTTGTACAATATTAAACAAAGGATGCAAAGCCCTAAAAGTATCCCATAAACTAAAAACGGTGTAATAATTAAAGCCATCTGATTTGTGAATTTGCATGTCACGGCCAAGGTATCTGCCGTCTACATCGTTATAAATACTTGGATGAATAAAGCAATGGTAAAGTGCGGTATAAAAAATAATTTGTTGGTCGGCAGTGCCACCTTTTACTTGAATTTTATTTAATTCTTGGTTCCACATTGCTTCGCAATCGGTTCTTACTTTGTTAAAATCCCAATGAGGAAGTTCAGCTTGCATGTTCTTTTTTGCTCCTTCTTCATCCACACCACTGATAGCCACTTTTACAAAAACTTGTTCACCTTTTTTTACATCAAATTCAAAAGCACCACCTGTTAACATCGTATTTCCTTCGCCACGCAAGGATCTTCCTGTAAAAGGTTTTGAGAACTCAATTCTAAAATAAACACGTTGATCGGCTGCCCAAGCATAACTTTTTCTATAACCTTCAATGGTTTTGTTGTCTATTATTTTTATTTTCCCATCTATTAATTTATCACGGTGCAATAAATCTAAAATTATATTCATTTTACCTGCTTTATTAAATGTGTATTTGTGAAATCCTACGCGTGTGGTAGTAGTTAATTCCACATCAATGTCATCATCGTTTAAATTTACACTGTAAAATCCAGCGTTGGCTTTTTCTGTTTTATGAGAATATTTGGAAGAATAAACTTTATTATCAAAATTGGCCTCACCTTTCATTGGCATTAACATGATATCGCCATAATCGCTGCAACCAGTTCCACTTAAATGCGTGTGACTAAAACCATAGATAACAGAATCGCTTTCGTGATAACCGCTGCAACCATCCCAACTTCCATCTATGCGCGTATCCGGACTTACTTGTATCATTCCAAAAGGAGCTACTGCACCTGGAAAAGTATGTCCGTGTCCGCCAGTTCCAATAAATGGATTGACTATTTTGGAATAATTGGTTTGCGCTTTTAGCGAATTAGCAATTGGCAATATGCAAACAAGCAATATGCAATAAGCAACATGCAAATTATTTCTGTAACGATTTTTCATGATTTTATAAAAATTCGAATCTAGGGAATTTTATAATTTTTTTTTAATCATTTTTAGAGAAGTAACATGTTACGTCTTCTTACAAAAAAAGACGATGCATTGCAACGTCTCTTCGTAATTATCATTAAACCAAATTTTTGGATATATTATTATTTACTTTCTATTAGACAATATTTGAATTTCGTGATTTGAATTTCGAATTTAAATATTTCGCACTCCACACTCCGCACTTCGCATTTATTTTATAACCTACATTTTAAACGGAAGGTTTTTCATTCCCATTCCACCACCAGGCATTTTGTTCATGGTGCGCATCATTTTGCGCATTTCTTCAAATTGCTTTAGTAGTTGATTCACTTGTTGAATATCGGTTCCGCTGCCCATGGCAACACGTTTTCTGCGGTTTCCGTTTAGTATATCAGGAGTTTTGCGTTCAGCTGGTGTCATAGAATTAATAATGGCTTCAATACCTTTAAAGGCATCGTCACTGATATCAATGTCTTTGATGGCTTTACTCACGCCAGGAATCATGGCCATTAAATCTTTTAAATTACCCATTTTCTTAATTTGTTGAATTTGGGTATAAAAATCTTCAAAAGTAAATTGGTCTTTGAGTAATTTTTTGTGAATTTTAGCTGCTTCTTCATCGTTAAAAACAGATTGCGCACGTTCAACTAAAGTAACAATATCGCCCATTCCCAAAATACGTTGTGCCATCCTATCGGGATGAAATACGTCAAGGGCATCCATTTTTTCGCCCATACCCACAAATTTAATGGGTTTTTGAACTACAGTTTTTATAGAAAGTGCAGCACCACCGCGGGTATCACCATCTAATTTGGTAAGAATTACACCTGTAAAATCCAATACATCGTTAAAGGCTTTTGCTGTGTTCACAGCATCTTGTCCGGTCATTGAATCTACTACAAAAAGAATTTCTTGTGGCTTTACTTTGGATTTTATATTTCCAATTTCAGCCATCATTTCTTCATCAATACTTAAACGACCAGCAGTATCAATAATGAGTATTTTATGATTGCCAGCTATGGCAGCTTTCACTGCATTTTCAGCTATTTGAACTGGATTTTTATTTTCCATTTCAAAGTAAACAGGCACTTCAATTTGCTCACCTAAAACAATTAATTGCTGAATAGCAGCCGGACGATACACATCGGCAGCAGCCATCATGACGCTTTTACCTTGTTTTTTAAAGTAGTTTGCTAGCTTAGCTGAATGAGTAGTTTTTCCACTTCCTTGCAAACCTGCCATTAATATAATAGCTGGATTACCGCTAGTGTTTAAAGTTTCGGTTTTTCCGCCTAATAATTCTGTTAACTCATCGTTTACTATTTTTACTAATAATTGTCCTGGACTTAAACTTTTTAATACGTTTTGTCCTAAAGCTTTTTCTTTAACGGTATCAGTAAATTGTTTTGCTATTTTATAGTTTACATCGGCATCAATTAAGGCTTTACGAATTTCTTTAACTGTTTCAGCTATGTTAATTTCCGATATTTTACCTTGACCTTTTAGGGTTTTAAATGCTTTTTCTAACTTACTACTTAAACTTTCAAACATATGAATATGGTGTATTTTTTGCTGTGCGAAGATATAAAATCAAGCTTAATTTTTTACATAAAAATTTACTAAATACAATTGGTTTCCCGAGGCATCGGGAGGTTGATTTATTGATTTGTTGAATTAGAGATTTGTTGATTTAGGGATTTAAAGATTTGTTGATTGAAATCTATATTTAGAATTGCTTCAATTACTAGTTTATAAAGCCTCGTAGAGGTGAAGCAATTGTAAAAATATAAAAGCTAAAACTTTCAAAGTCTAGAAGAGTCGCAACTATTGTATCGCTACAAAAACAACCAATGAAAGTCGTTAGATGGTCCCAAACGCAAGGTTGGTAAAGGTATTTTTATGTAGTTTAAAGTTCTTGCTAAAATAATTTGTCCACCGGTTTTTTGCGGAATTATTTTACGCCAATCAATGTCGAGTGACAAGTAATATTCATAATTACCCAATCCTTTAAACTGATCTTCGTTATAGCCTAAATAATAATTGTTAAGTGTATTGTCTATACCAAAACCACCTGCTAAGCATAAGAAATCGGGCCATAGTTTTTCAGCTTTAGATCCCTTTGGTAACCAATCATTTAGAGATAAAGTAAGCCAGTAAGTTTGGTTCATATAATCATCAATCCAATCGGCCTTACCCTCTCGTTTTACATTATAAAAAGAACCTGTCGTGTTGGTAATAACTAAACTTATAATTAATGGCTTTTAGTTTAGGAAATTTATATTTTAAATAAGGAATGGCACTGCCAAAAGTTCCCGCGGCTAAGTCGCCAACACTAAAACCATAAGTAGGAGCAAAACCATCTTTTAGTTCTATGAACGAATGCATGGTAGTGCCTAAAAGAAAAGAATATAAATACGATTGATTGTCGTTCATACCTGTCCATTTCAGTGCATCGTGAACCAATTCTGCCGTAATTAATCCTCCCATTACATGCGCACATTTATCTAAGTTTTTGGCATATTTGTAATCGGGGCCGTTGTCAAAATGGAAGTCTTTTTCATTGTTTTTCCACCATGCATTTTGAACATAAATATAGGAAGCACCCAATGTTAATGAAGAAGCACCTAATACTAAAGCAAGCTTTTTTTTATCTGCTTTTTGTTCAATAACTTGGTTTGAATAAACAGGATTTTTTAATTGTGCTAAAGCATTTTGGGTAAATAATAAAATAACTAATAAATTATATAAAAACCTTGCTATTGTATTTCTCATTGGAGGTAAATTATATAATTTTTAGGAAAAATTAATTGCTTGATCAACTAAAATACTTGACTAGCAATTTTTCTAGTAGTTTCTGCCAATCCCATGGTGTAGTAATGTAATACCGGTGTTCCAACTGCTTTTAACTCCTTCGATTGTTGAATGGCCCATTCAATTCCAACTTCTTTTACGGCTTTATCATCCTTACATTTTTCTATTTCATTGGTTAATATTTCAGGAATATCAATATGGAATATTTTAGGCAAAACACTCAATTGTTTTTTAGTAGTTATGGGTTTTAAACCTGGAATAATTGGTACATTTATTCCCATCGCTTTTACTGCATCTACAAAATCTAAAAACTTTTTATTGTCAAAAAACATTTGTGTAACAATGTATTCTGCGCCAGCATCTATTTTGGCTTTTAACCATTTTAAATCGCTCGACATATTAGGTGCTTCATAATGTTTTTCGGGATAACCACTTACCGATATACAGAAATTTGACTGACTAGCATTCTCTAAATCTGGATCTAGGTAAATGCCGTTATTCATGTTTTTTACTTGCGTTAATAATTCTATGGATGATTTATTACCATCGGGTTCAGGAACAAAGTTTGACTCATTTTTTACATTATCTCCACGTAAAACCAACACATTGTCTACACCCAAAAAGCTTAATTCTATTAAAGCATTTTCGGTTTCTTCTTTGCTAAAACCTCCACAAATTAAATGGGGTACTGTATCTATTTTGTAGTGGTTCATTAAAGCTGCGCAAATAGCAACAGTTCCTGGACGTTTGCGTGTATATACTTTATCAAAACTACCATCTATTCGCTTGCGCAACACAAATTCCTCACGGTGATAAGTTACATCAATAAAAGCTGGTTTAAATTCTATCAATGGATCTATTCCATCATATACAGAGTTAATATCTTTTCCTTTTAAAGGAGGTAATATTTCTATTGAAAATAAGGTTTCTTTAGCATTTGAAATGATATCGGTAACTTTCATTTTTTTGTATTTATAGAATAATAGATGTTTGGTGCAATTATAGTAAAAATTTTGGATTTTGAATGTTGAATGATAAAGTAAAAAGTATAAATGTTGCGAGGAATTGGTTTCAATAGTTCATGGTAAAACTTCTATTTTAAAAACTTAAAATGGAAACAATGAAAAATTAAGATAATTAAATAGCTCATTTCATATTTATATGTAATGTTGAGCGCCTTCTATAATTCTAAAAATATGTAAAATAGCAGGAAACAATGCATCCATCGATTCCTGTGCGCCTTTGGTAGAACCAGGTAAAGTAATAATTAATGTATTTCCTTTCATACCCGCAATTCCTCTAGATAACATGGAATATGGAGTTCTGTTTTGTCCATAGTTTCTGGCAGCTTCCATAATACCTGGAACTTCTCTATCAATTAAAGGTTTAATGGCTTCTGGAGTATTATCTCTTGGTGAAAGTCCTGTTCCGCCAGTAAGAATTATTAAGTCATTTTTGGCTTCATATAAACTTAATACCTTTTCTTGAATTGCTAAAAAATCATCAGGAATAATGCAATAATCTGAAATGGAAACTTTGCTTTTTTCTAATTTACTAATGATTGCTTTTCCTGCTTTATCAGTTTTTTTTCCAGCCGAAATACTATCAGAACAAACAATGACAGCGGCTTTTAAATCTGTTCTAAATTGTTCAACAAAATCTGATTTTCCACCTTTTTTCTCCAATAATTTAATGGCATGAATTTCTATTCCTTTGTCAATTGGTTTGAGCATATCATATATAGTTAACGCTATAACCGATGCACCATGCATGGCTTCTACCTCTACTCCAGTTTTGTAAATGGTGTGAACTTCTATTTCTATATTTATCTCTAAACCATTTATATGATAACGAACAGCAGTGAATTCAACTGGCATGGGGTGACAATCTGGGATCAGATCGCTGGTGCGTTTTACCGCAAATAATCCAGCAGTTTTTGCCATTTCAAATACATCCCCTTTAGGAACATTTTTGTTTACCAAAGCATCTATTGTTTCTTCCTTGCTCACTTTTACTATTGCTGTTGCAATGGCTTTTCTGAGTGTATTTGATTTAAAAGTTATGTCTATCATTTAATATCTTTAATTATTAATTTTCCAAGTATGAGTTTCATCTTCAAAAATTTCTTTTCCCCAAATGGGCGTCATAGCTTTAATTTGTTCTACTATATCATGGCAAGCATCAAAGGCATTTTTTCTGTGCTTGGCAGAAACAAAAACAAACAAACAAATTTCACCAGTTTTTACCAATCCCAAACTATGATAAATATGCATGCATACAATATCATATTTTACAAATATTGCTTCACGTATTTCATGAAATAAGTTTTCCGCCATTTCTTCATATGCCGAATATTCAATTGCTGCTACTGTTTTATGATCAATCATATCATTGCGCACCTGACCTAAAAAAATATCATGCGCACCAATAGTTGTTTTTCCGCTGTGCTTTGCAATGCTATCGGCTATGAATGTTGGTGTGATGGCACCTTGTATAAATACTTTATGTTTTTTTTTCTCCGTCATTTCAATGAAGTTTTATTGTTAAATTGTTGCCAAGCATTAATTCCACCTGATAAACTATAAGCTAATAATTGCGGATATTTTTCGTTGAATAGTTTTACTGCTTTTAAACTTCTATTCCCCGATTTACAAAAGAAAATAATTTTATTATCAGTTGGAATGCTTGCTAATAAATTTGGCAAATCATTCAAAGGAATTGAAATAAAATCAAATTCATTTACCAAAGGTAATTCATTCCTTTCACGCACATCAATAATGGTAATTTTTTCTTTAATTCTTAACTCCTCAAACTCAATGATTGAAATTACTGAAACATTAGCTTTTAAACTACAAAACCATTCATAATTAAAGTTTAAAAACTCCATTTCATTTTGTGGAAATTTTTCTATTGGATTCAAAACTGGCGTTATTTCAAAATCATAAAATAAATTTTGCAAAGCATTATAGGAAATGATTTTATTACATAAGGTCTTGCCAACTCCAGTAATTATTTTAATAGCTTCAGTAGCTTGCATGGTTCCAATAATTCCTGGCAAAACGCCAATAACACCGGCTTCATTACACGATAGTGCGTTTAAAGGATTAGGAGGTTCTGGAAATAAATCACGGTAATTTGTCTTTATTTGAGTTTCATTATCCATCAAATTAAACACACCAACTTGTCCTTCAAAACGCAATACCGAACCATAAACTAAAGGCTTGTTTAATATTACACAAGCGTCATTAATTAAGTAACGAGTAGCAAAATTATCTGTGCCATCAATTACCAAATCGTAGTTAGCTAATAACTCAATAGCATTCTTGTTTGTAAGCTGAAAATTATAAACTCGAATTTGTATTTCTGGATTTATTTGCGCTAGTTTTATGGCTGCTGTTGCTGCTTTTTGTTTACCAATGTCATTTTCGGAAAACAATATTTGTCGGTGCAAATTAGTAATTGTTACCACGTCAAAATCAATGATACCAATGGTGCCAACACCTGCCGCAGTCAAATATAGGAGCGCAGGACAGCCCAAGCCACCAGCACCAATTACCAATACTTTTGCATTCAGTAATTTTTGTTGTGACGTTTCACCAAATTCTTTTAATATAATTTGACGATGGTATCTATCATTATTTTGAGTAAAACTCATTTATTTATCAGCTAATTTTTTCGATATTTTTATATTATTATCCTCCCGAAAATGGCGGTAACAAAGCAACAATATCTTTATGATTCAATGGGGTGTTTTCATGAATAATTTTTTTGTTTACGGCTATTGTAAATTTCATTTCTTCCAATATCGGATATAATTCAAACAATATTTTATTTAATTCATTGGTATTATTTATCGCTAATAATGCTAATTCTGATGCATTTATTATTTCAGAAAGTTGTCCAAATACCAATATTTTTATTTTCATGTTTACCCTTGTGTTTGTTCAAAAAATTACATTAAGTAAGGACTAGTTTTACAGCTGCAATAATAAGCACAACTGCTAAAATTTTATTTAAAAAGCTACTTTTCATTTTCTTTGCTCCAAAATAGGAACCTGCTAATCCACCAATTAAGGCAAGCAATAACATCAATATCATTTCACTTTTAAATTCAAAACCTTTTGAAAACAATCCAGCTAAACCAGCCAATGAATTTACAAAAATAAACAATGCAGAAATAGCCGCTGTTTGTTTCATATTTCCCCAGTGTAAAAGCAATATGATTGGACTTAAAATAATTCCACCACCAATGCCAATCATTCCTGAAAATAAACCAATGGCAGCACCTATTAAAAGTGCTAAGTATATATTTTGCTTTGCAATAAAATCCTTTGTTTTAAATTTTACACCTAAAAGTTTTACCACCGAAAAAAGTAAAAGTACAGCTAATATTTTTTTATATAAACCAGCATCTACCGTTAAAAATCCACCAATAAATGCTGCAGGAATGGATGCCAATGCAAATGGCCAAAATAAATTCCATTTAAAAAAACCGCTTTTGTAATACTGTATAAATGCAATGAGCGATACAAAAATATTTAACAATAAAGCTGTTGGTCGCATGATTTCGGGTGCAAATGAAAAATAGGCCATTAATGCCAAGTAGCCGCTCGCACCACCATGTCCTACTGATGAATATAGGAATGCAACTAAAACTAACAACACATAAAATAGAAGGATTGAAGCTGTCATTTTCTTAATTAATTCAACAAATAAACTTCTACTAAATCACCTTTATTGAACTCAGTTTTATCTTCATCAAGTTGAACAATACAGTTAGCAAAAGCAAATGAACTCATTAAAAACGATTCTTGTGCTTGAAGAATGGTAACCTTGTTTTCTTCTATTTTTCCTTTCAGAAAAAATGTTAATCCAGCTTTTTTTGAATATGAATTAGCAAGCGTTAAATTTATTTTATTTTCAATTTTCAAACCCATCATTTTTTTTATAACGGGAGAAATATATAAGTAAAAACAACTTAATAAAGCAGATGGATTTCCAGGCAAACCAAAAATTAATGTATTATTTATTTTGCCAAAATAAAGAGGCTTACCAGGCTTTTGTTTTACTTTATGAAATATCTTTTCAACCCCGCAGTTTTCCAATACTTTACTTACAAAGTCGTAATCGCCAACTGAAACGCCACCTGAAAGAATAATCATATCAAAATTGGGTATATTATTTTTTATCACTTGTGTTAATTCAACTTCATTATCTTTAACACTTATTACTTTTTTTGGATTGATATAATATTCACTTAAGGCAGCATGTAAACTATAGGAATTACATTCAAAAACTTTTCCTGGTTCTAATGTATTTCCTGGATTATTTAATTCATTTCCAGTTGTAATTACACAAATATTAGGTTTCCTAAAAACTTTTATTTGATCAAATCCTAAGCCTGCTAAATAGCCAATTACACCTGGAGTAATTTTAGTTTTTGCCTCTAATACAAGGTCGCCTATTTTAGTTTGAAAACCTGCAGTTCTGATGTTTGCTCCAATGTTAATTTGGTCATCATTGATATATAATTGATTGTTTACAACAGTTACTTTTTCTTGCATTATAATGGTATTGCAACCCATGGGAACTGGTGCTCCAGTAAAAATACGAACAGCTGAATTTGGTAAAAGTGGTTTTGTTGGAAAAACTCCCGCGGGAATTTCGTCAGTTATAGTAAGTGATTTGTTCTCGTCTAAATCCTTTAATCTAAAACCATATCCATCCATAGCCGACTGATCAAAAGGAGGGAAGTTAATAGTTGAAAACATGTTTTCAGCGCTTACCAATCCTGTAGCTTCGTATAAAGGAACAGTAATAGTTTCAATTATATTTGAATTTGCTGTTATTAGTTTTTGTGCTTCTGAAACTGAAATCATGATTTTTTGCCACAGATTGCATATTTTTTCATTGATACTTTCATATGGCTTATGAAATAATTTTTTGGCAATATAATAATTTTTTTTGCCACAGATTCTAAAGAATTATTTGAATTCTGTGTAATATAGTCTAACAACCTACAACTATGGTCTATCAACTATCCACCAAGCCCAATCATACTAATTTCGCGGGTTTCGGTGTTTTCTTTTCCCCAATTAATATTTTCATTGTTACCACCAAGCATTTCTTTTTTACTGTTAACACTTTGATAAATTAATGGTTCAATGTCTTTTCCTGTTCTAAAAGCACCTAAAATATCAGTTTCATGTTTGCCAAAAAGGCAATTATACATTTTGCCCTCGGCTGTTAATCGCATTCTGTTACAACCGCTGCAAAAAGGTTCACTCATGGTACTAATAACTGCAAATGTTCCTTTGTAATTTGGAATAAAATATTTTTTTGCAGTATCATTTTTCTCATTGATTAATTTGATGAAATTGTGTTTTGATGAAATTACATCCAAAATTTGTTCATGAGTAAATACTTTGTCTTTGCTCCATTCATTGCCCGAAAAAGGCATAAACTCTATAAAACGAATGTGTAAAGGTTTTTCTTTGGTCCATTCTATGAAGTTTAATATTTCATGATCATTAAAGTTTTTGATGGCTACTACATTAATTTTTACATGAAAATTGTTTATTAAAAGTAGTTCAATATTTTGCATTACTTTATCAAATTCATCTCGTTTCGTAATGGATAAATATTGCTCTTTTATAAGTGTATCCAAACTAACGTTTACTGAATTGATGCCAGCTTTTTTAAATGTTTCTATAAAATCATTTACAAAAACGCCATTGGTAGTAATGGTTAATTTGATTTGATATTTTGATAATTTTTCAATAATTTCTTTGGCGTCTTTTCTTACCAATGGTTCTCCACCTGTTAAACGAATTTTATTTACGCCATTTTTAATAAAAACTGCCGCAATGCTATCAATTTCAGCTGCCGACATGTATTTTGAATTGGCAGATTTTCCTATTGGTAAATATTCTGCTGTGCAATATTCACAACGCAAATTACATTTATCGGTAAGTGAAATTCTTAAATAATCATGGTTTCGATTGAATTGGTCTATGATCATTCCTGATGATTATTTTTTGAAGTTTTAGGATTTGAATTTCCGCCATTTTTTGCCTTTTTAAATTCATTTATTCCTTGTCCTATACCACGCATTATTTGAGGTATTTTTTTACCCCCAAAAAACAATAAAATAATAAATAATATGATTAGTAATTCTCCAAATCCTAGGCCAAATATTCCCAATATTACTAAATGATTCATTTTGTAGTTTTATATAAATTTAAATTAAAAATAGTTCTAAAGCATAAAAAATCCTTGTTTTAATGCATTAGTTCAACAAAACTATTCAAATAATTTAAACTTACTAAACTTTAATTTTATGGATAAATGGTCAGCGCTTTATATAAAATGACTGTACACTTTTATAATTCAAACTTTCAAAATGCCAGCTAGTGCATAAATAGCTTATTGTCAATTCCCTTTTACTCATTTCCAATTCCAACATCCCATACTTTATTTCTACTCCTTCTTTTCATCAAAAAATTCCACCTCACCGTTTGAAATATCGTAAAAAGCACCTATAATTTTTATTTCTTTTTCTTCCACCATCAATCTTAATGTAGCACTGTTTTTAAGAATTTGTTCTATGGTTAAGCTTACATTTTTACGCGAAACAATGTCTTCCACTTCATCCTCTAGTGGATACGTTTTTTGAGGATTAATTGCTGGTTTTATTTTATTAGTTAATTGTGTTAAATGCTCCAATCCTGCATTGTCAATTGCACCTTTAACTGCGCCACAATGACTATGACCTAATACTACAAAAAGTTTGGTATGTTTAACTTTAGCAGCAAATTCCATGCTCCCCAATACATCGTCATCTTCAATATTTCCTGCCAATCTGCTTACAAAAATATTTCCAATTCCTTGGTCAAAAATTATTTCTGGTGGAACCCTTGAATCTATACAAGTTAATATAAATGAATGAGGATGTTGGCCTCCCTTAGTTGCTTCTATTTGTTCTTTGTAATTGGTGTTTATAAAAGCATTATCTAAAAATCGGTTGTTACCATATTTCAATTCTGTGAGTGCTTCATCTATATTTTTTACTTTATGTATTTCTTTTTGTTTGGTATTTTTACCTGAATTATTTTTATCAGTCGACTTATTATTATTGCAAGAAACGATGGTTAAAATACTTGCTATAACTACTAATTTATTTTTATTTAATTTCATAAGTTTATTGTTACTTTTAAATGTTTTTTATTTCATATTTCTAATTTTGGTAACCATTTGAGGGGAAATATCTTTTTTACTATTGCCCCAATTATTGTATACAAAAGTTAATACATTGGCTATTTCTACATCATTTAATACCTGAGCTGTCATCACACTATTGTATTTTTTACCATTTACTCTAATCTCGCCCGAATGGCCTTTTAAAATAAATCTAATTGCCCTGTTAGCATCCGCATTTAAATAATCGGAATTAGCCAAAGGAGGAAAAGCATTTGGTAATCCAAGGCCTGTTATTTGGTGGCATGCAAAACAATTGTTGTTGTAAATGGATTGGCCCTCAGCAATTCTTTCTTTTAAAGTTATTGGTTTTGGTGCTTTTGTTTCATAAGTATTGATAGGCATTTCTTGAATTGTTCCTCCTTCTGGATGATATACTATATCATATTTTTCTCCTGAAAAAATATTTTTATTGGCTTCACCCGAAACTTTTAGCATGGCTAAACTCCCTTTGTTAAAAGTTCTGAAAATGGAATTGTCTACTAGGATAAATGTGCCTGGAACTTCTACTTTAAAATCTACAATGGTAGAACCACCAGCGGGTATTAAAGTAGTTTGTACATTATGGTTTATTAGCGAACCTCCTTCTATATTTACATTGTCAAATATTTCGCCAATCACGTGAAATGATGATACCAAATTTGGTCCACCATTTCCCACAAATAACCTTACCGTTTCACCAACATTTGCAGTAATCGCATTATCGCCAGTTAAAGATCCTACTTTGCCATTAAAGACCACGTAATCGGGTTCTTCTTTAATAGCTTTTGCCATATCAAATTGTTGTAAACCTTTAGCTCCATTAGCACCTTTGGTATAAAAATCGCCTTGCATGATGTAATACTCCTTATCAACTGGAGTTAGGCCACCTTCAGGTTCTACCAATATTAAACCATACATGCCGTTAGCAATATGCATACCCACTGGTGCAGTGGCGCAATGGTAAACAAACAAACCTTGGTTAAGCACTTTAAATGAAAAAACTACCTCATGGCCAGGAGCTACAAACGATGATGCCGCTCCGCCTCCCGGACCTGTTACAGCATTTAAATCAATATTATGTGGAAGTTTGTTTTCTGGGTTATTTTTTAAGTGAAATTCTATTTCATCACCTACTCTTGTTCTAATAAAACTACCTGGAACACTGCCGCCAAAAGTCCAATAAATGTATCTAACTCCATCAGCCAATTCACCTTCTTTTTCTATAATTTCCATGCTTACCACCAGTTTCATAGCAGCTCTGTTTCCAATGGGAATAGGTACAAATGGAGGAGTGGTTAACTCAGCAATTGCAGTTTCCGTTGTCTTTATTTTCGCAGTATTTTTGTTATTACAATTGGTAAATAGGGTGATTATTAAGCAAAAAGCAAGTGCCATTTTTTGCTTTGAATGGTCATTGTTTTTATATTTCGTCATTACATCATTTTTTGTTTTGAATGAACAACGAAAATAAAATTAGAAAATATAAACGAATATGATTCTAGTAGCGGTTTTTTATTGTTAAATGTTTGCTTTTTTACTGAAAATTGTTTCTTGCTTTTACAAATTATAAATTCAATAATGTGCTTTATAATTTAAATTTCTAGTCATTTTATTCAATGTTTTTATTAATTTAACTACATTGTTTTGATTACATAAAAAAAGCGAACTGAAATTTAGTTCGCTTTTATGTTATTTAGTTTATATAAATTTAGTCTTTAAAATTTTAGATTCGAATTTGTATTTTAAGTATTTCGCGTTTAACTAATTTATTTACCGGTACTTTTTGCTAAAGCAGCCTTTAAAAACCTTACAAACAAAGGATGTGGATTTAAAACGGTACTTTTATATTCAGGGTGAAATTGCACCGCAACAAAATAAGGATGCGATTTAATTTCAACTATTTCGGCTAATTTAGTTTCAGGATTGATACCAGTGATGCTTAAACCATTTTTTTCAAAGTCTTTTTGAAACTTGTTATTAAACTCGTAACGATGGCGATGGCGCTCCGTTATTTTAGTTTTTTCATAAGCTTTATAAGCCCTGCTATCTTTGCTTACTTCGCAGGTATATGAACCCAAACGCATGGTTCCACCTTTGGCGGTTATGTTCTTTTGGTCGGCCATCATATCAATCACAGCATGTTTGGTTTCAGGATTCATTTCGGTGCTGTGCGCATCTTTCCATCCTAATATATTTCTAGCAAATTCAATCACGGCCATTTGCATTCCTAGGCAAATTCCAAAGAAAGGAATATTATTTTCACGTACATATTTTATAGCAGTAATTTTTCCTTCTATTCCCCTGTCGCCAAAGCCTGGAGCAACTAATATGCCATCTAACTCACCTAATTTTTTAGCAACATTTTGTTCCGAAATTAATTCACTATGAATATACTGAACTCTAACCCTACATTCAATAGCAGCACCTGCATGAATAAATGCTTCTATGATTGATTTATAAGCATCGGGTAACTCTACATATTTACCAACTAAACCAATTTGTAATTCATTTTTAGGATTTTTATGGCGGGTTAAAAACTGTTTCCAGCTGTCTAATTCTGGTTCAGTTTTAGCTGAAAGTTTTAAGCGACTTAAAGTAATTTTATCTAATTTTTCCTTTAACATCATCAAAGGAACATCATATATGGTTGGCACGTCTAAGGCTTCAATCACTGCATCTGGCGTAACATTACAGAACAATGCCAATTTACGTTTCTGCTCTTTGCTAATAGAATGTTCCGTTCTGCAAACTAATATATCGGCTTGCAAACCACTTTCTAATAATAGTTTTACAGAGTGTTGGGTTGGCTTAGTTTTTAACTCTTTGGTAGACGATAAATAAGGTAAAAGTGTTAAGTGAATTACCAAACAATCTTCGTCTTTTAACTCCCAATGTAACTGACGAACTGCTTCAATATATGGCAAAGACTCAATATCGCCAACGGTTCCACCAATTTCGGTAATTACAATTTCGTACTCACCAGTTTCGCCCAATAATTTTATTCTACGTTTAATTTCATCGGTAATATGAGGCACCACTTGTACCGTTTTTCCTAAATAAGCACCTTGACGTTCTTGGTTAATTACATACTGATATATTTTACCCGTAGTTACGTTATTGGCTTGCGAAGTTGGTACGTTTAAAAAACGTTCGTAATGGCCTAAATCCAAATCGGTTTCAGCACCGTCTTCGGTTACATAACATTCGCCATGTTCGTAAGGGTTTAAAGTTCCTGGATCCACGTTGATGTATGGATCTAGTTTTTGGATGGTAACTGAATAGCCTCGGGCTTGTAATAATTTGGCTAATGAAGCAGCAATAATGCCTTTACCTAATGATGAAGTAACTCCGCCTGTAACAAAAATATATTTGGTTTGCATGGTTTTGAATTTAGTAAATTGCAGCTAAACCATTTACTTAAAACCAATTAATAGGAATTCCGTAAATAGAAATGTGTCTTTACGGATGGCAAATATAGGTGAAACTATTTCATATTTCTTTTGATGTTATTCATGTTTTTTCAACAAATGCTAATTAGCAATATTTGATTAGCATGACGTGAGGTAATTTGTAAATAATACAACACTTGGTCATGCTGTAAGCATCTTCTTATTTTACTGACCAATATTGGAAATAATTATTGTTATTTTTTATTGGGCAGACACATAGGTCTGCACACTATGTATAATTTTCAAATCTTTCAATTTAACTCCCGATTTATCGGGTCAACGAATCAACCATTCAACCAATCAACAATTTTCTTATAATTGCTCCATGAATAAATTCAAATTTGTATTCCCATTTTTGTTGCTTACACAAGGTGTTTTTGCTTGGGGTTTTTACGGACATAAAATGGTAAACCGATTGGCGGTATTTAGTTTACCTCCTGAAATGTTTTCGTTTTATAAAGCCAATATTGATTATTTAACCGAAAACTCAGTAAACCCTGATAAACGCAGGTACAGCGATACCGCGGAAGCTTGTAGGCATTATATTGATTTGGATCATTATGAAAAGAGTTTACCCATAGATACTGTACCTAAATTATGGAACGATGCAATTAAAAAATTAACCAAAGATACTTTATTGGCTTATGGAATTGTGCCTTGGCATATTCAAGTAATGTTAACTCGTTTAACGTATGCTTTTAAAGAAAAAGATTTAGATAAAATCCTTCGTATTTCGGCTGAGTTAGGACATTATGTGGCCGATGCGCATGTGCCATTGCA
Source organism: Bacteroidota bacterium (assembly GCA_947456185.1). Lineage (GTDB taxonomy): Bacteria > Bacteroidota > Bacteroidia > UKL13-3 > UKL13-3 > JAAFJM01. The sequence continues at coordinate 51,909 of CANGPW010000007.1, forward strand.
TGCATCAGAAAACTATAACGGTCAGTTCACTAATCAACATGGAATTCATGGTTTTTGGGAAAGTAGATTGCCTGAATTATTCAGTGCAGATTACGATTTATTTGTAGGAAAATGTATGTATTTAAACAATCCTTTAGAAAATGCTTGGCAAGCCAGCGAAGGCAGTTTTGCTGGTATTGATACTGTTTTAGGTTTTGAAAGAATGTTAAATAATAATTTTGATGTAAGCAGAAAATACAGCATTGAATACAAAGGTGCTACGCAAATAAAAACATATAGCAAAGAATATGCTTTGGCTTATCATCAAATGCTAAAAGGACAAGTGGAACGCAGACTAAAAGAAAGCATATTAATGGTGGCAAACATGTGGTATACCGCATGGGTAAATGCTGGTCAGCCAAATTTAGATGATTTAACAAAAGACAAAAAACAACCCAAACCTAGCGATAGTGAAATGCAACAAATTATTGCCGATGAACAAAAATTATTAAACAATAATAGAATGATTGGAAGGGAGGAGAAATAGTACTAAGTAATAAGTTTTTTAATTAGTTAAAAAAACTAGGTACTAAGTACTAAAAACTAATTAACTAAAGGTTCCCCGTTCTGCCGCCATCTACAGGAACATTAATTCCGGTAATGTATGCAGCAAATTCACTGGCCAAAAATGCAACAGCAAAAGCTATTTCATTAGGTTCAGCAAATCTTCCCATTGGAATTTCACTCATCATTTCTTGACTCACTTCATCAGTTGTGTGTTGTTGTTTTTGAGCTTTATTATCTATAATTTGTTTCAGTCTATCAGTTGCGGTAGCACCTGGCAAAACATTATTTACGGTAATTTTAAATAGCGCTAATTCATTGGCCAAAGTTTTACTATAATTACCCATGGCACCTCTAATGGTATTACTAACTCCAAGACCACGCAAAGGAATTTTTACACTGGTAGAAATAATATTGATAATGCGACCGTAACCAGCTTGTTTCATACCCGGAAATACACTTTGCACCAAATGATGACTGCTAATTACATGTGAGTTAAAGGCATTTAAAAATTCTTCTCCCTTGGCGTCAATCGCTAATCCGGCTGCGGGTCCGCCACTGTTATTTATTAAAATATGGTATATATAATGTATTTGTGCTTTTTGTTCAATTGCTTCTTTCACTTGAGCAGGAACTGCAAAATCTGCAACTAAAAAATCATGCTTTTGGCCCATGCTAGTATCCAAATCACGCACAATTCTTTTTAATAATTCACCATTTCTGGCCATCAAAGTTACGTTAGCACCACACTTTGCTAATTGCATAGCAATGGCATATCCAATTCCTTTGGTGCTTCCACAAACCAATGCATTTTTATCTTTTAAATTTATATTCATACGTCTATTTTTATTAGCATCTAGCTTCTGGCCGCTAGCATCCAAATTTTTTTTATTTCTAATTAATATTCAATCATAATTTACTGTCACCCTGAGCGGAGTCGAAGGGTAAAATTAAACATCTTAACTTCCCATTTTTAAAATAAGTGTCTGGATTCGGCAAGCTCACCATGACCAAAAATACTGGTTACCCTGAGCGAAGTCGAATGGTATAGTTTAATCATCCAACATCCAAAATTATTCGTCTTTTCTTCTCAAATTCCGTTCCACATCACGTTCTTTGATACTATCGCGTTTATCAAAAGCTTTTTTACCCTGTGCTAGTGCAATTTCTATTTTTATAAAACCATTTTCGGCTTCAAATAATTTTAATGGTACAATGGAAAAACCTTTTTCATCGCCACGTTTCTGCAATTTTTTTAGTTCTACTTTTTTTAACAATAATTTCCTTACAGCTAAGGGTTCATGGTTACTAAAACTTCCTTGCTTAAACGAACCAATATTCATGTTACGTATATAAAGTTCATCGTTTTGATAAAAACAATATGCTTCAGTAATGGATGCATTTCCCGCTTTTATTGATTTTACTTCAGTACCGCCAAGTACCATTCCTGCGGTGTATTTGGTTAACAACTGAAATTCAAAACTAGCTTTTTTGTTTAAAATATTTATGCGCTTATATAGTTTATCCTTACTCATGATTTGGAATGCAAAGAAAAACTTATTTTTTGATTTTTGTTATTGGTTATTAAAGTTAATAAAGTTGGTAGGATGATTGGTTAATAAAGTTAATAGGATGATTGAAATGACTGTGTTTTAAATTATAGTGGGTAGACACATAGGTCTGCCCCAACAGTTTGTCCAAACAGACTGCCCCAACAGTTTGCGCCAAAAGTTTGCATCAACGATATACCTCAACGTTTTTATAAAAAAAAATCCGTTACAAACTGCAACGGATTTTATAATATTTAAATAAATAATCTTTCAATCTTTTAATTATTCCAACCTTGTAATTAACTACATGTGCAAAGCTCTGTTTTCAGTAGCTGCGAGGCAGGCTTCTTTCACAGCTTCGGCATAAGTTGGATGTGCATGACTCATTCTTGAAATGTCTTCGGCACTTGCTCTAAATTCCATGGCTACAACTGCTTCAGCAATTAAATCAGCTACACGCGGCCCAATCATGTGCATGCCCAAAATTTCATCTGTTTCTGCATCGGCTAATACTTTTACCAATCCATCAATATCCATACTTGCCCTGGCACGTCCTAAAGCACGCATAGGAAAACTTCCCATTTTATATTTTGTACCAGCCTTTTTTAATTCTTCTTCGGTAGCGCCAACTCCAGCCACTTCTGGCCAAGTATAAACTACACCCGGAATTAAATGATAGTTGATATGTGGTTTTTGTCCTGCAATGGTTTCAGCTACAAACACACCTTCTTCTTCCGCTTTATGAGCTAGCATGGCACCTTTTACTACATCGCCAATGGCGTAAATTCCTTTAACAGCAGTTTCCAAATGAGCATCAGTTTCTATACGACCGCGCTCATCGGTTTTTAAACCAATATTCTCTAATCCTAATCCGTCAGTATATGCTTTTCTTCCAACTGAAACCAAGCAATAATCGCCTGTAAATGTTACTTCTTCACCTTTTTCATTGTCGGCAGTAATGGTAACTTCTTTACCTTTTACTTTAGCTGATTTTACTTTATGACTAAAGTGAAAAGTAAAACCAATTTTACGCAAACTACGTTGCAATTCTTTGCCTAAAGTACCGTCCATGGTTGGAATAATGGCATCGGTATATTCTATTACCGAAACTTTTGCACCCAAACGAGCATATACTGAACCCAATTCTAAACCAATAACACCACCTCCAATAATTACCAAATGTTTTGGAACTTCGGTCATATTTAAAGCCTCAGTACTGGTAATAATGCGTTTTTTATCTATTGCCAAACCTGGCAATGAAGCTGGTTTTGAGCCTGTAGCTATAATTACTTTATCAGTATCTATCAATTGTTCAGTTTCGCCCGATACTTTAATTTGATTTTTGGTAACAAAAGAGCCAATACCTTTATAAACATCAATTTTATTTTTTTTCATTAAAAAATCAATGCCTTCACAAGTAACTTTAACTACACCACTTTTGCGGTCTATCATTTGTTTTAAATTTACTTTTACCTCACTTACATCTATTCCGTGAGTAGCAAAAGTATGCGTAGCATTGTGGTAATGTTCGCTCGAGTCGAGCAAAGCTTTTGATGGAATACAACCCACGTTTAAGCAAGTGCCACCAAGGGTACTGTATTTTTCAATCAATGCAGTTTTAAAACCTAATTGCGCACAACGAATGGCTGCAACATATCCTCCAGGACCGGAACCTATAACGGTAATATCGTATTTCATAAAATTATTTTGGTAAAATTAATAGCTTGCAAAATTAAACTTATTCCTCAAGCTAACGAATGATGTTTGTTATATAATGGAAAATTATTCAATCTCAACCTGCCAATGCATAATTTGTTTGTCATCGCTGGCAGTTAATAATTCATTGTTCGCTATCCAAATTACTTTATTAATGGAAGTAACATGCGCTTCATTTCGTGCTTTGTCTATTACTTTTAGTAAATCAAAACTATTTGCATCCCAAATCTTTAAAGTTTTATCCATACTTACAGTTGCAAATAATTGTCCGTTTGGATTAAACTGAATGGAATTAATATGCAAATTATGAGCAGGTACATCTTTAATGATTTCATAATTGTTTTCAGCATCAAAAAACTTTAAAAACACATCGCGGCCACCGCTTAATAAATGTTTGTTATTGTGGCAATATGCCAATGTAAAAACTGAATTTACATGGTGGTTTAAAGTTTCAATTAATTGAAAAGTATCAGCATTATAAATTCTTATTGCATGGTCAGAAAAACCAATGGCAATATGGTTCAACGATTCATTGATGGCAATAGCTCTTGCACTTTTTGTACTGGCTTTAATGGTTTTAATCAATGAAAAATCAGCTACATTAAACACATTGATGATTCCATCTCCACCTGAAGTTATTAAAGTATCGTTATGGCGTTTAATATCGTAAATTCCTAAAGTATGCGCTGCTATGTTTTTTATTTCTTTGTTAATAGTTAAGTCTATTACATGTAAGTTGCCTTGAGCTGAACCTATTAACAATTGATTTTTTTCGGGTAATAACAATAAACTATAAACGGGACGCTTCACCTGGCAAATTAATTTACCATCAGATTTATGCTCAAAATCCCATTCCACCACAAATCCATCGCCAGCTCCCGAGTAAAAGCAGTTTTGGTTCATTGATTTAGAAAGAGAATAAATACAATCTTTATGTCCAGTATATTGGTGAAGTTTAATTATTTTTATTTTTTTTAGCATGAAATTTTAAAACTATTTTATATTGCAAAGCAACAATAAATAAAACAAAGTCAAACCTATTTTGCCAATTATTTCTATACAAAATATAACCAATGAAATTACTTTAGGGATTTGGAGAATTACTGAAACTAAAGCAGATTTTGAAAATCAATTGGGAAACCATTTATTTGACTTGTCAAAGCCTATAAATCCTGCTGAAAATGTTGGAATACATTGGTTTGCAAGTAGGGTGTTATTGCAAAATTTGTTTGATGCCAATAGCATAGAAATTCATAAAAACGAAAATAACAAGCCAACTTTGTATATTGACCACGAAAAATATTTTATTAGTATTTCTCATTCCTATGAATATGTAGGAATTATGTTTAGTAAAACACACGAAGTTGGTTTAGACATTGAAAGAGTAGATGACAGAATTCATCGAGTTTCTAGTAAGTTTTTAAATGAAAATGAACAATTATTTGCTGAAAGCAAATTGATAAAAACATTGATTTGGAGTGCCAAAGAAAGCATGTATAAATGGTATGGTAAAAAAGAATTAGACTTTAAATT
>CANGPW010000008.1 GCA_947456185.1 Bacteroidota bacterium
AATGAATTATCCAAAAAAACAGGTGTTTCTGCTCATACCATACGCTTCTATGAGAAGTCAGGGTTGATAGAGGGCAAGCAAGATGAATCAGTAAAATCAAATAATTACCTTCATTACGATGATGTAACGATTGAAAAGCTTGAATTCATAAGTGATGCAAAGTCGGTTGGTTTTACTATCAAAGAAATTGGTCAAATCATCGACGCCTGGTACAATGAGAAATATTCAAAGAATCAAAAACTTGAAATTCTTGATGACAAACTGATTTCTTTAGAACAAAAGATGAAGGAGATAAAAGAAATGAAGAAACAGTTGCTTCAATTTAAGGATGATGTAGTAAATGACAGGTGTTAGGGGTAAAATGAAAAAGGGTCATACTATCAAAGTATAACCCTTTTATCTTTTTACCTGCTCCCCTTATTGACGAAAGTTGCAGCTATTTTTCATTGATTGATTATGGGATTATGTATAAATTTCAAATGTCTTAGAGAACTAAAACTATCTAAAATAGATGCATAGAAGATAATAATAGTTAGTAAACAAAAATATCCTGTATCGCGAACATGTCTTGAACCTCCTAACGAGTGATGTCAAGATAAATACTAGTGATTGCGGAGGAGGAATGGTTGAACAAATAAGATAATTTAATCAGTGATGCCTCACTTTGATTGTTTCTTTTCCATACCTCACGTCCAAATGACTTACGCCAAGTATGCGTGGATATTCTCTTCCCTCTTATACCAGCACGATATGCAAGAATCTTAATCTGTTTGTTAACACCTCTAATCGTTAATGGGATGATTGGGGTGTTGGTTGAAGGTTCACCCACCTTTCTGTAAATCGAAAGAAGGTTTTGATATAACTCTGGTGCAATTGGTATCTCACGAACCTTTCCGGTTTTCTTTTCACTTATCGCCAGTGATTTCTTACCCAATACGTCAATCCATTTAATTCTCGATAGGTCAGAGAACCTGAGTGCGGTGCTAACACCTAATCGAACGACAAGATAATATGTCCACTGTTCGTTTTGGGAAAGGTATTTCAAGAGTTTGTTCAATTCATGTTCTTCAAGTGATTCGGCAGATTTGATTTTTGTAGTCATAATGGTTCCTTTTTTGAGGCTATGCTACGGCAAAAAGAACAAAGTGCAATGCTAAATTTCTATTTTCATTGAAAATTAATACTTTACGGGTGCCATTAACTACAAAAAGAGAACATTAATTAGACAATTTAAATAATTATTAACCAAACTCAGTTTATCCCTAAATTAATTCGCTAATTAAATTCCGACAATATGCAAGACTTTATTCTCTGAATGATTAAATTTAAAATTACGTTGTAAGAGCTTTTATAAAATACTATTTAAGAGAATCACTATTTTTAAATCATTTAATTATTTGTTGCGAATAGTTGTGATTTTATTTTAATGACTATACTTTCTATCTGTTTTTTACCACCAATTAATTCTAGTGTAATAGCTGTTATTAATTGTTTTAGGTTGATTCTTCGCAAATTCGATTGCTACCCGTTTAAATGCTTCTGTCCTAACTTTACTCAATTCAAATTCTCTAGCAGCATCTTCTCTTGAGAATCTTAATAATTCCTCTTCTCTATTAACTTCGTCTTGATATTGTTTAACCTTAAACTCCCAAGCTGCTCTTTCATTATTTTCAATTTTTGTTCTCATTGTATTAAAAAGATTCGTTACTTCTTGCTTACAATTTGACAATGGATGAATCGAAATTAAAATCTGACTTGCATTCTGTGCTGCTGTCCCATTTTGCGTTGATGTCCAAATGCTATTAGCTTGATTGAGTTTTTCAATACAGTCCATATCGATTTTTTGCTGAAAATATACAATAAGCTTGTCCTGACACTTAATATAACAATTTTGGCAAGCTGGAGGAATAGAATTTAATTCATAAATTGCCTCATCATATTTCCCTTGCTTTATAAGTGTTTCAGATTTTTTTAAAAATATTTCACAGTTAGTTGAATAGTAATTTATAATTTTATCTTTCCCATCACTTAAGAATTTTTTCAATTTTATATCATTTGTACTAATCCCTTTAATAGCTTCAATATATGACTTGGTTAAATTTTCTCCAACCCCGGTTGTTGAAATATTTGCAGAAGCAAATAGAGTATTATCAATTCCATCCCCTATATAAAATGTAAAATCAATATTCTGCGATATTAATGTTGGTGAACCAGATATTATTTGTTTACTTAGAACATTTGGAACTACTGTGATTACAAACCTTGGGTTATATTCATTGCCACCAAGTCCACAAGAAGAGGTAATTTGGTTAAGTTTATTTTCCAATTGCCCTTTAGCTTCATTAGGAATGTTTATTGATATTGGAAAATAAACATTTAACTTAATTCTATCAGAATCATTTTTTTGTGCAAAAATTGTTTGTGTAATTAGCACAAAACTAACAATCATTATATTTCTCATTTGGCATCTTTATTTTAGTTTCTCAAGTAGTTTTAGATATATGAATACTTTCTTATTAGAATCTAATTCCGAATTAAATGTACTTATCAGCTCCATAGAACTAACATATCCCATAGAAGTTTCTTTTATAACTTCTGTAACATCCTCAACAGAGCCTGAATTGTCTTTGGAACGCTTTTCTGTTGTTGGAATAATTGTTTCGGATGATATATATGAACCATTTAGAAACTGATTAACTTGTGACTTCGATTTAATTTCAGCAACTCTAACCATATTATTTTCTGATTTGTAGTTTGAAGTATTTAATTCTACTAAAGAAATTAAATATTTATTTTCATAATCGAGAAATATTTTTACTCCAATCCAAGGTTGATTGTTGTAGATACGAGTAATAAAGTTTGTCAATACAGTTTTGTTATTATTGTAAGACTGAGCTTGAACATTACTAGTTATTAAAAGTAAAAAAAAAGCAAATTTAAATTTCATGGCTTAATTACTTTGAATTCTTTAATTGACGAAATAAAATCTAAAGTAGTTTCAAGATTTTCATAAGTAGAGCCAGAGTATGTTAGACTACATTTAAATAACGCATTAAAGCTGCCAAAATAAATATTTTTTTCAGAAAGAGAAATTCCACTGAATTTTTCTAGATTGAGGCTATTTATCGATTCGTATTTATTGCTAAACCCTTCATTTTTAGGTTTATACCCTCTCCAATCGCCATCAAAACTTATTGGAGAAATTTTTATTTCTCTCGATGAATTTTCTAGTATAACCATAACTTTATATGAATTAATATATTGCCATAGTTTATTTGAGAAAAAATTAAAAATTGCTCTACGAGATTCTTCAGAACGAAGTAATAAATTGTAGCCGTTATATTTAATTGGATAAACATCTAGTCCAATTTTCCTTCTCTCATAAGCATTGTTGCGTTTTACTCTAGTTGAATATTTACTTGGTAATATTTCAATTATCCATTGCTTAGTTTTGAATACCATAACTAAAGTATCACTTTCCCAAAGTTTTCTCGGATAAAAACCTCTGTCTTCAACTTTTAAATAAATGGGTATGTCTTTTTGGTAAGCATTATCTATTTCTTTATTTACATTTTCCCTGTTTGTTCTTTTATTTATCTTATTTAGTTGGGACTTATTACCAACACTGTATGATATTATTTTTTGTCCATTCTCAATACCAGCTAATGAAGCGGGGCTTCCTTTTATCACGTCCCAAATATTCCAATCATTGGGAATAGTGAACCCTTTATTTGTATTTAATTCGTATGTGTAATTATAGTCTAAAGCCTTTAAGGTTTTAGATATATGTTCTTGTAACTGATAAATATTGTTATTTGAAATTATACTTAAATCAAGATTTACTGACCAGCCCCATGGACTATTTATTGGTTCGGATGTTCCAAGTTTATAATCTAAAGAATTTTTAAAAACAACATCTGCATAATTAAACATAGAATTAATAATGTTTCTTTCACTTTCTTCAGCAATTTTTTCATTTAAAGCTAATGCCTTAATATTTGAAGCAAACCCTTGAGCATCATATTTAATATCTTTGCCCTCATTTCTTATAAAAGCAACTATTTTTTCAGTGGATATTAACACTTCTAAGGTAACTGAATAAGAACCTCCAATTTCCACCTTACTTACTTCCTTCATATTACTTACTACTCCAGTACTAAAAGTGTAAATTTCATCTTTCTGTAAGATATCATTTGATAAAAGCGAATTGGAGCTTACAAATGCCCCGTAAACTTTTTCAATTGCATACCTTAGCGCATTTTTACGGGCAACATCATAGGAATTACCTTCGCCTGTGCTTATTAATATTGTGCCTTCCTGTCCATACACAAAAGTTGTTCCTAATAAAATTATTATTAATAGTAGTAATGCTCTCATTTTTAAAAAATTATTTTTCACCAATAATTATAGTTGCTTCGCCTAATCCTCTTGTTACTAGTTTACAAGTAATATTAAATGGACTAGATTTTAGATATTTTCTCAAATTATTCACAAATTCTCTGGCATCAAGTTGCTCATTTTTTTCATTTAATAAAGGCACTTTCACTTGTTCAAAAAGCATAAAATTTGTTGTTGCATCAGTTGTGTTAAAATTCCCTTTCACTGTATTTTTCTTCATCCACTGAATAATATGTTCACTCAGCTCTTTATTATCAAATTCAGTTTCGAGATTTATATTAACGTTATCCCATGTTTGAACCTTTACAACTATTTCTCGACCATTACTTTGCATGTTATCAAAATGATTCTGAATCTGTGATAAAAATAAATTCATGTTGTTTTTGACAGCACCTAAAATTAAATCTGGTACAAATTTATTTGAACTTTCACTATTTCCAGTAGAAGAAGCAACTCGCTTATTAGTGTAACTGTCAAAGGCATCTAAGGTATATCTGATAACATATCCACCATTTACATTATTCACTTCCCACCATAATTGAATAACAATATCAGCTTTTACGCGCTTTTTTAATTTATCAAGAGATGTTTCAGTTATTTGAGAGTTTGAGTTAGAACTTCTTGTTAAACTTTCTTCCGCATTTGTCAAATCTAAGTTTTTAAGGCTTTGCTCAACATCTTTGAGTTCATATCCCTTTTTAATCATTAATTCCCCAATTTTTGCTATCACTTGGGCAAGTTCCGTGTCTTCTTGAAATGCTTGTTTGTAGTTAGGAGTCTTTTTCTTGGTTCCTTGGTCCTCGTAAGTCTCCATGAAATATCTTTGATTACACCAGTTGTCACTTGGCAAAATCATTAATGTTGGCTTTTTGGTTTGTGAAAATGCTGCTCCAACTTTTAGCAAACAAATGAATAACAAAAAATAGATTTTAAGATGTAAATTTATTATTTTCATGAACTATAATTTATTGTAATTTTATGAAAGAGTAATTTTTAAAAAAAAGTAGGAATTCATTTCTAATATTCGCAATATAATATTAAAATATAATATTAAAATATAATATTAATCAAATCGAACTTTCTTACTTCTTTGACCTACAACCCCTCCTGCCGGCAGAAGAGCCTGCTCCCACATCCTGTCTTATATGATACATTTTATTTATAAAATCCCCAAGCTCGATGCCAACGAGGAAGTAATCAATTTTAATTCAATTTATGATGTAATACGGTTTTGGGTAAAAGTTGATACACCCTTTTATTTCTTTAAAGGGCAAAAAAGAAAAAGGCGACATTTCTGTCGCCTTGTCTAGTTTTGCTCCCTGGGCTGGACTCGAACCAGCGACCCCATGATTAACAGTCATGTGCTCTAACCAGCTGAGCTACCAAGGAGTGTTAATGCTTGTTTTCGTTAGATTTTTTCGTCTTACGAGGGTGCAATGATAGGAATTCATAATTAAAAATGCAATCTTTGTAACGAAAAAAATTACAAAAAACGTTTAATTATTTATTTATGAGTTTATTAGTTGTTGGGTCGGTTGCTTTTGATGCCATAGAAACCCCATTTGGAAAAACAGATAAGATAGTTGGAGGCGCTGCTTCTTACATTACATTGTGTTCTTCGTACTTTACCAAAAGTGTAAATTTAGTAGCAGTTGTTGGCGATGATTTTCCAAAAGAATTTGTGAATCATTTGAATACAAATGGTGTAAACACAGAAGGTTTACAAGTTAAAGCGGGTGAAAAATCGTTTTTCTGGAGTGGCAAGTATCATAACGATATGAACAGCCGCGATACCATTACTACTGAATTAAATGTATTGGCCGATTTTGATCCAATTATTCCTGCTTCTTACCAAAACTGCGAATATTTGATGTTGGGTAATTTAACACCTAAAATCCAACAAACAGTAATTGAGCGTTTAACCAATCGCCCAAAGTTAATAGTAATGGATACCATGAATTTTTGGATGGAAATAGCCATGGACGATTTATTAGTCACCATTAAAATGGTAGATGTGTTGACTATAAACGATGAAGAAGCTCGCCAACTTTCAGGTGAATATTCTTTGGTAAAAGCGGCTGCTAAAATTCAAGCCATGGGTCCTAAATATTTAATTATAAAAAAAGGAGAGCATGGCGCTCTGTTATTTCATGGCAAAGAAATGTTTTATGCGCCTGCATTACCTTTAGAAGAAGTTTTTGATCCAACTGGTGCGGGAGATACTTTTGCTGGTGGATTTATTGGTTATTTAGCCAAAACAGGCGATATCAGCTTTGAAAACATGAAGAATGCAGTTATTTATGGTTCAGCCATGGCAAGCTTCTGTGTGGAGCGTTTTGGAACTGAAAGATTAGTTAATTTAACGGAAGCAGAATTGAGCAATAGAATTACAGCATTTAAAAAATTGTCTAGTTTTAACGTTTAATATTTCCAATTATATTTCATAAAAAAAACCTTCAGTTTAAAAGTTGAAGGTTTTTTTATGTTTATTTTTTTAAACTATTTTACAATTTTTATTTCAATGGTATTGTTTTTAGTTTCTTCAGTTTTGTTTCTTGGAAATGGTAATTTAGATTCAAAAGCGTAGGCAGCTATTCTTTCTTTAGCAATACCTTTTTTTGATAAAAACTTGATCAAAGTTTTTGCTCTTTTTTGAACTAATTTCATGTGCTTCTTGTTATCACTAATGGTATCAGCATAACTATTAATCACTAAATTATATTCTGGTTTGATAGTAAATAATTTTGCCAATTCTTCTAAACTAATCAATGATGAATCTTTTATTCTTGATGTTTCTGTTTCAAATGCTAAATTGTTTATTGCATCATTTAAAATTTTCAGTTCTTCAGAAGTTAATACTATTTCCATGGTGTCAACATAAATACCAGGACAACCATTTAAATAAAAATTTCCTGAATCGTTTACACAGCTATCATTGATATCAGCTATGCAATCATTGTCTTTATCGGGGCAGCCATTTGTACATGGGTTTCCAGGAATAGCTATGCAATCATCTTCATTGTCTGAAACGCCATCATTATCAAAATCAGTGCAGCCATGTAATTCAATTGAGCCATAATTTTTCCAACATTTATCTTTTATATTTGGAATGCCATCGCCATCTCTGTCATTGTTTCTTCCAATATTCCAATTGATTCCAGCCCTTATGTTTAAAAAATTAGCTTCATCATATTGCATCACTGCAATTAAATTATCGCTGAATAAATAGGTTTGAAATGGACCAAGGTTCAAGGAAAAGCCCACACCAGCATTGGTAAAATTGTTGTTATAATAAGTTCCACTAATTCTTAAATCCAATATTGACCATACTTTTTTTGTAAAGGCTAAACTTAAAGCAGGATTGAATGTTTTATATCCGAAATTATTAAAGAATACAAAGTCGAACATGTTATTATAATTTAAGGCATACTGCGCTCCTAAATATAGTTTTGCATTTAAATTAGTGGTGTATGAATTATTAGATTCAGTTGGAACAAAAACTTTTTTAGTGATTGAATCTTGAAGATTAGTTACTAATGAATCAAATTGATTGATGTCTTTTAAATCAATTCCTTTAAAATTAAACTCTTTGGTATCTAAATTAAAACTTCTGTTGTTTTTATTCCAAGTTATATATCCAAAATCTACCACACTGGCTGAAACAGAAACATGTTGATTGAATTTATAATTTGCACCAAAGTCTATTCCCCAGCCTGTTCCCGAAACATTTTCTCTCCTTTGAAGGAATTCAAATAAATAATCCCCTTCCTTAAAAGATGAGTCTGCTTTACCTGTTCGACCAATACCTGAAAATATAGTTTGTTTTAAATCAAAATCATTTTTTCTAAAGTCTTCTATTCCTGCTGTATTTACTTTAAATCCTGCTTTTATATATAGTGAATCTTCATTGGAAGATAATTTTAAATTACTCTGTTCGGTATTTACATTTAATAAACCTTGTAAATATTTTACTCTGATTCCAATGCTTAGTTTTTTGTTTATTTCTCTGGTGTAACCAACATGATAACTTAACCAAGCTGAAGAATTAAAATTTACATTTCCCAAATCAGCTTGACGGTTCAATGAATTTTGAAAAAAGGTGGAACCTTGTGTTAAGCCTAAAATATCTTTAGGTGGACTCCCCATAAAATCGAAATTAAATTGAATCCCTAAACTGAAATAATTTTTTTTAATCGCAAATCCAAAAAAAACAGGATCTATAGCAGTTGAAATTCCCATATTATTAAATGATAATTGAGGGTCTTTAACAATTCGTTTAAATGTACTATCAGGGTTTTCGTTTTTATTAAATAAATTGGCTAATGTCATTTCTGGTGTTTGTCCACTAATATAAACTGATGGCATTCCAAAAGTAAAATTAGCTATAGGCCTAATTCCAGGATTCATTAAATTACTTTGACCAACATTTCTGAAATTGTATAAATTTAAATTTGTTTGAGCTTTAATTTTAGTAATTATGAGTAATAAAGGAATAAAAATATAAAGAAAATAATTTTTCATATAAAATGGATTTTAGATTTAATTATTGAGTTATTATTTTTTAACAGTGGCTATTATTCCTAAACTTATTTTCATTTCGTAATCGCTGTATATTTTTATTGGCTTAGTTCCATTGTTTTCAGTTTTTAAAGTAGCATAGGTTTTTATACTATTCACATTTTTATTTTTTAATTTATTCAATAATTCTTCCGATAACTTTATTTTTGTTTTACTACTAGCACTTTGAATTGTTTTGCCATTAGCGTTGGTAATAGCACTTGTAATTATTTTACTATATTCAACAGAATCTATTGGTGTATTGGTAATATCGTTTACAAATACAATTTTAACGCCTGCTTCAAACGGAAAGTAGTTTTCAATATTCAAACTTAAAGTAACTTCTTTCATGTCTTTGAATTGTTTTATATCAAATTCGCTTGAATCAATTAAGGTGAGCGATGTAGCTCGAAAAGCCAACGGAATGTCCATCTCAATGTTCAAATTAATTGCATCGCCTTGCTTTATGAATTGATTTTTTGTAGGGTCGTTGATAGCATTGGTTACTAATTTACCTAAAATTTTAATTTTACTAGGGGGTAATGATAGTAATTCGTTTACTTTTCCATTGTTATTTTTGTTGCTATATACTTGAACAGTATTTTTTATTTGTCCTTGCTCCGCTACAGTTGGATAATTAAAGTCGAAGGGTTGCAGTTTTGCATCTACAGAGTCACCATTTTTGTTTTTTCCTATAAAATTATATTGAAACTGCAAAGGAACTCCAATTTGATTATTCACTGTTATTTTTAATTCAGGTTCATTAAAGTTTAAACCACTTTTTATTACATCAAGAAACGATAAATCAATAAATTCTGTTCCCGCATTTGGAATGTCTATTTGCCCAAAATAGCCTTCAATATATTCAACACTAGTACTTGATGTAAATATATTCATATTTATATAATCGGTGGGCATAAACGATACTGGTAAACCTGAACTTAAAACCTTAGCAGAGTATGTTATTGGAACATTGTTATAAGGTTTAGTTCCATTTTGAGTTAAATTTAAACTTACACCTGCTAAATTAATACTTGAATCAATATAAAATGAATTGGACCCTGTATATGGAACAGTAATTACCTGAGTAGGGTATGGCAATCCATTTTTAATCGCACCAATAAAGTTAATTGTTAATTCCAAAGTCTCATTTAATGTAGATTGTGCTACTACATTCACTTTTCCACTAGCAAAGGTTAGTTTTCTTATTCTTTGTGTACTATCTGTTGGAGTAAAATCTACCTCTTTGTTTTGATTTAACACAATTTGATTTGGAACAATGGCTACTCCCGAAATTGCCTTTAAGTTTTTAGCCTCCGCCTTAAATAATAAAGAGTCGGCATAATTAATTAATACAGCAGTAGGAGCCGAGCTATTGGTATTAAAAACTGGCATTTTGTAGCCAAGTTCATTACTTAAAGTAACTCCAGCCAATGATATAGAATCAGCTTTACTTGTACCAGGTGCAATGTTCAAATAATTGAACGTACCCAGAAACTGTTCAGAGGGAGAGAGATTATATAAATTAAGTGATATTGTATTTAAATTAATGGGCAAATAATTATAAATAGTAATTACCAAATATCCTTGGGAAAACTTTACAGATGAAAATTCGGAAAATACATCAAAAGTTTTCATCGTATTTATATTCTCAGTAATGGCTGGAAACACAGCGTTATTACCTTGTAATCCGTCAAAAAGCAGCTTAGTAGTAGGGCTAAAATTGAGAGATAATTCTTGAAGCGTGGTTTTTTTATAATTTGAAACATTGCCTACAGAAACAACACCTAAAGTGTTATTAATAGCAGTAGTTTTAGTGCTTTCGAACTTAAAAAAATCATTTATTTTATAATTAAAAATACTGTCTTCCCTATAAGCAAAATGAATCAATCCAGCACCGTCCACACTCATCTTTAAAGAAGAATCAGACAATATATTTTGCATAGTAAGATTAGAATTAAAAAGTGGAATACCTACTTCTGGTGAAGGATTATAGCCATTAAATTTATCAAAATCTGTAGTATCTTTTTTACATGAGTTTATAATTGATATAATTATAAAAACAATTATAAATTGTATTTTGAATGGACTTAAAAGTTTCATATTCATATTATTTTAATCACAAAGAAAGTATTTTTCAATTAAATTATTCCTATTAATTTGAATAAAACAAATACATTTTTTAATTAACCAGGATTATCTGAACTTCAACCTAATTTTTCAATAAAATTTTTCATTTTTTCAAAAATAAGTGCTCCTTTTTTTATTTCATTAACATTATTCATCAACACTTGTAAGGTTTTACTGGTTTGTTTTAATTTACATGCATGGCCATTTTGTTGTATAAATTGGAGTAAGCTTAAAAATAAATTGCTTTCATAATATGCTTTATTTTTTTCAGGCGGAAAAGTGGCAATTAGCAAATTGTTTTTTAGAACAATTTTTACAAATCCTAATTTCTTTGCGGATTCCCGCAATTGAATTAAATCTATTAAATCAGAAACTTGTTTAGGTATTGGTCCAAATCTATCAGCTAAATCTTTGGTAAATTTTTCCAATTCTTCAAAATTATTTATTGCTGAAAGCATGTTATATAAACTTAATCTTTCACCTATATTTCTTACATATTCATCAGGAATCAATGCTTCAAAATCAGTTTCAATTATACAGTCCTTAGACGATAGTCCTTGGTCTATGGTCTTTTGTCTATCGTCTATAAACACATCTGCAAACTCGTCTTCTTTTAATTCATGTATGGCTTCATCTAATATTTTATGATACATTTCAAAACCAATTTCCGAAATAAAACCACTCTGCTCTCCACCTAATAAATTCCCCGAACCACGAATATCCAAATCGCGCATGGCAACATTAAATCCACTTCCCAAATCACTAAATTCTTCAATAGCTTGTAGTCTTCTGCGTGCATCAATACTTAAATTAGGAATGCTTGGAACCAACAAATAGCAATATGCTTTTTTATTGTTTCGTCCTACTCGTCCTCGCATTTGATGCAAATCGCTTAAGCCAAACATTTGTGCATTATTAATAATAATGGTATTTGCGTTGGAAATATCTAAGCCCGATTCAATTATTGTTGTTGCTACCATTACATCATATTCGCCTTCTATAAATTTCATCATTACATCTTCCAAATGGTCGCCTTCCATTTGTCCGTGGGCAACGCAAACTTTTACTCCCGGACATAAAAACATAATTCTATTGGCAATATCATAAATATCTTTTACCCGATGATGAACCACAAACACTTGTCCATCTCGCTCTATTTCATGTAAAACTGCATCACGCAACAGCTCATCGTTGTAACTATGTAATTCGGTATTTACTGGTTGGCGATTTGGCGGTGGTGTATTAATAATTGATAAATCGCGGGCTCCCATTAAACTAAAGTTTAACGTTCGAGGAATAGGAGTGGCGGTTAGCGTTAAAGTATCAACATTTACTTTTATCGACTTTAATTTTTCTTTGGCTGCCACACCAAATTTTTGCTCTTCATCTATAATCATCAAGCCTAAGTTTTTAAACTTCATGTCTTTGCTTAATAATTTATGTGTGCCTATTAATACATCTATTTTTCCATCTGCAGCTCGCTTCAAAATGTCATTTTGTTCCTTTGGTGTTTTAAATCGGTTAATATAATCAACGTTACAAGGAAAATCTTTAAACCTTTCAGTAAAACTTCTATAATGTTGGTTTGCCAAAATGGTAGTAGGAACTAATATGGCTACTTGCTTACTATCGCAAACCGCTTTAAATGCTGCTCGCATTGCTATTTCTGTTTTCCCAAACCCAACATCACCACATACCAACCTGTCCATTGGATGTGGACTTTCCATGTCTTTTTTTACATCGGCAGTTGCAGTAGCTTGGTCAGGTGTATCTTCATACATAAAACTTGCTTCTAATTCTACTTGTAAATAAGAATCGGGGCTAAATTGAAAACCGCTTTGCGCTTTGCGTTTAGCATATAATTTTATCAAATCGCGGGCTATGTCTTTTACCTTTTTCTTGGTAGCAGTTTTTAACTTTTCCCAAGTGTCGCTTCCCAATTTATTCAATCGTGGTTCAGTACCTTCTTTTCCTGAAAATTTAGTTATTTTGTGCAATGAATTGATGCTTACATAAAGCAAGTCATCGTTTTTGTATATTAGGCGAACTGCTTCTTGTATGCGTCCGTTTACATCAGTAATTTTCTCCAATCCAGCAAATTTTCCTATTCCATGGTCTATGTGAACTACAAAATCGCCTGGTTTTAACTCACGTAATTCTTTTAGCGTAATTATTTTTGAATTATTATATTTTGTTTTGGTTTTTCCTCTGTAAAACCTGTCAAAAACTTGATGTTCGGTATAACAAGCCATCTTTGAATCATTGTCAATAAATCCTTGTGATAGTCCATGATAAATTGGTTCAAATTCAATGGTGTTATCTAAATCATTAAATATGGTATAAAGTCTTTCTATTTGTTTGCTCGTATCGCTAAATATAATATTCTTAATTTTTGCCTTCTGATTGTACTTTAGGTTTTCAATTAATAGTTTAAAGTTTTTGTGAAATGTAGGTTGAGGTGAACAATTAAATTGCACTATTTCATTGCTTTTAAAGCCATTCCTAACTCCAATTTCTACGCAAGAATATTTATTAATATAATCAAAAAACTGAGTTGAGTTGATGTATAAATCTGAAATATCAGTTAATGCTTTTTTCTCCTTTGGGTCAGCATCGTTTTCATTTTTACGCATTAAACTTTTTTCAGCTTTTTCTAAGCCATTTTCAAAAAGTTCGGTACTTAGTTTAATATCATCGGTAAAAAAAATGCTGTTTTCAGGTAAATAATCAAAAAATGTTTGGCGTTTTTGTTCCACCATTTTCTGAACATTTGGAATAATATAAAACCAATCTACTTTCATTATCGAAAGCTGATCAATGGGATTAAAAACTCGGATACTTTCTATTTCATCACCATATAATTCAATGCGATAGGGCATGTCGTTACTGAACGAAAACACATCAATAATTCCACCCCTAATACTAAAATGACCTGCTTCATAAACAAAATCGCTTCTTTCAAAATGATGTTCAGTTAAAAAATCAATAAAAAATTGCATGTCGAAGTTTGAGCCAACTTTTACTTCATAAGTATTTTGAGTTAATTCCACTTCGTTAATTACCATTTCTGTAATTGCATCAATGGTGGTTACAATTAATTCGCCTTGTCCTTGTTTTTGGTTTAACCTATTTAGGGTTTCAGCTCGTTCAAGTACTAAATTATTTTCTAATAAATCTACTTGAAAATCTCTGCGGTAAGAAGCTGGAAAATATAAGGTGCTTTTACTTTCCAGTAAACTTTGTAAGTCTGCATAAAAATATTTTGCATCCTCCGCATTGTTAAAAATAAAAACTTGAGTTCTATAATTAAAATGGTAAATACATGCAGCTAAAATAGCATCAATACTTCCAATTAAACCTTTAGCAAATATTTTACTTTGTTTTTTTTGGTTTAGCTTTTCAGCAATTTTATTGATGTTTTCGTTTTGACTGTAAAGCCCTAAAAGTTCTTGAATTTTCACAAATTAGAATAAATAACGAAAACCCGAATATACATTATTCGGGTTCTCTTTAATGCAAATATATATTTATGGTTTTTTGTTTTAATAAATAAAAAGAAAATTTTAAACATAAAAAATCGACTCTCAATTGAGTCAGTATTTTTATGTTATTCAAGGCTATTATTTAATTATCACGATCGTTTTGATAAACACATTTTTTTAAGCATTTATTTTTACAAAACGCAATTCATTTTTTATGAACATAATTAATAAATTGCTTTAAAATTTGTTAAATTATTTACTGTAAATAGAAATGATATTTTTAGTAAATAAAATTACATTTTCTTTGTTAATATATGTCCAATTTGGTTTTTGTAAATTAGGTATGCTGTAAATAGTATTTCTAATTCCCATTTTTAAATCAATGCTATTTAATTGATTTTGATTGGTTTCAAATATTTGATAATTTCCTAATTGAAAATTTTGTGGATTTTTAAATTTTATAGTTTTAAAATATGCAGCAAATACATCAAATATCAAACAAACGCTGTCATTGCAGAGCATAATTTGATTGGTATTATCCATTAAAACTGATGGAATAAAATCAGTTTGGGTAAATTGTTTAATATTACCACTACTTTGATTTAACATGCCATCTTTTGTAAGTTTTTTCAATTGCAAATCGCCCAAATCAAAAACCCAAATACCATTGTCAAAACTCCTAGCTATAGCAGCTGCTTGGGTAATATTTAGTTTTGTTAAATCTAATTCGCCTCTGTAAGCAAGGTTATTATCCAATAAAAGTACCCGATTTATTTCTTTATAAAACACATATATTTCCATTGGATTGCTAACATCTAAGCTACTTATATTTCCATTATAATTATAATTTAAAGTAGCCAATACTTTACCTGAATAATTATATTTATATAACTGATTGGTAGGCGAAACAATGTATATATTTCCAATGTCATCTGCTTGAATAAACTTTGCATTTACTGTAAATTCTGAAACTAATTTTGAACTATCGAGTATGGTTTGTGCGTTACAATAAGTGGAAAGAAGTATGAAATATAAAGTATAAAGTATAAAGTATAAAAGATGAATTTCACTTCGCATTTTGAATTTAGCCTCATTGCGAGCAAAGCGTTGCAATCTCAAAAAAAATAATTGTAGAGATTGCTTCTTGCCTCGCAATGACGATTTGTCTCGAATTTCATTTACACTTCGCTCTTTGTGTTTTGCACTTCGCACTTTCCTCATGTCATTTGTTATAAACATAGTTAGCTGTTTCATCAGTATAACTTTTAAGTTCAGCGCCATTTTCATCTATGGAAAAATAGGTATTATATTCCATCCAATCGCCTAAATTTACATAATTACTATTATCTTTTAATTCGTAAATCATGGGTAAATGACGGTGTCCAAACACAAAGTAATCAATGTGCTCGTGCATTAAAAAATTTCGTGCATGAATAATTAAATGTTCTTCTTCTTTATAAAATGCATGGTTATCAATATAGGTTTTTTCTTTGCTTTTATGACTAAACCAATTAGCTATTCCAATACCTATATTCGGATGAAAAAAAGCAAACATTCGTTGGAATAAATAATTGCGATAAGTAGCTAAAATAAATTTAAAAATTACTTGTTTGGGTCCTAATCCATCGCCATGACCAATGTATAATTTTTTGCCAGCAATGGTTTTAATAATAGGTTTGGAATAAACTTTACAACCAATTTCATTTTCTAAATATCCAAATTGCCATAAATCGTGGTTACCATGAAAAACATGAACAGGAATTGCATCATCAACAAACTCTGCAAGTTTGGCTAATAAACGAATAAAACCTTTGGGAACAACAGTTTTATATTCAAACCAGAAGTCAAAAATATCGCCAACAATATACAATTCGCAACAACTATTTTTTATGGAATTTAAAAAGGAAATGATGCGTTTTTCTCGAATTAAACTTTCCTCTAAATTAGGAACACCTAAATGAAAATCAGAAATAAAATAGGTTTTCTTTTGCAATTGATTAAGCCGTTGTAATGTCGTCAACTATAAATACAAAAATTTCAGTAGGTCCGTGAGCGCCAATAACTAAAGTACCTTCAATGTCGGCTGTTCTACTAGGACCAGTTATAAAACTTAACAATGAAGGAGCATTTTTACCATACCTGTTTTTTACTAATAACATTCCATCTTTTGTTTCCATTACCAATTGCGATTTTTTAGCATAAACAATATGAACAGGAGGCCATATGGTTAGTGTTCTACTATTAGCAGCCGAACTAACTAATATGGTTCCTGTTCTGGCTATTAATGCTTCACAAGAAGTTATAGCAGCCTGTATTTTTTCAAGTTGCTCGTTTTTATGGTTATATAATATGCCAGTATCTTTGAGCATATCTTGCAAATGATGTTCCCAACAAAAAAAATGTTTCCATTTTCTTTGTTCTAACAGCGTAATGAGTTTGTCTAAAAAATCGAATTGGTTACTACAATAAATAAATTCACCATTTACATTGGTAAATTGCTCCGCGAAAATTTCTATTAAGCTTAAATCACTGCTAGGTTGAACATAAATATTGGAGTCTAAATCAATATTTGTAAATTGATTTTTACTTTTAAAAGTAAGCGCTTGACGAACTTTTTTTAGTATTTTTTCTTTAGACGTTACTAGTTGCTCCACTATGCGCAATGTAATAATTATTTATAATACAAAACAAGCGAGAAATTTTGAATTTTGAATATTGAGTTTTGAATAATGGATTAATATGTTCCAAAACCAAGTAATTCAACATTCAAAATCTTATTTCCAAGCTTTTACTATTAAGCCAGTACCTGTTTCATGAGTAGAATTGGTATCAAAATAGTTTAAAACAAAGCTGATTGGAAAAGTAATAATATAATAAAAAGGTAAAATCAGAAAAAATATTTTACTAGCATTAAGCAATTGCATAGGGTATTTCATACTTAATTTCCAAGCTATTTTTCCTGGATTTCCATAACTGTATAAAATTTCCATTTTCTCAAAACCAGCAGTTTTTAGTTTTTCTGCCATTTCAGCTACAGGGTAACCATCGCGTACGTGTTCGCCAATAAAACTTTCACCTGTTTCTTCATGTACATCGCTTCCACCTTGGTCGCTAGGAGTTGAAATTAGAAGCATAGCGCCAGGTTTTAATGCTTGATGATAATTGGTAAATACATCTACATCTTCTAAAATATGTTCCATAACATCTACGCAAAGAATCAAATCATACTTGTTGGAAGCAAAAGGTTTTGTTAAATCAGCAAACTGAAATGTGGCATTATTTAAACCAACTTTTTCAAAAAACTCGTTGCAATCAGCAATTTGTTTTTCCATTACATCTAATGAATCAATGGTATAATTATTTTTATGTTTGGCTAAAAAATAGCTGTATTGACCAAAACCAGAACCCGCATCACAAATTAATGCTTTAGGATTGTTATTTATCCAAGTTTTTAGTTCACGGTGAATATGCCATGAACGCAACAATAATAAATCTAAAAGGCTGTAAAATATTTTACGTAAAATGGTGAATTTGTTAAATACAATTCCGAGGTCTTTTTTAATTGGATCGTAATTCATGAATACTTTTTATGCTATGTAATTATTAAATATAAATCTATTTTCCTTTATTTTCGTCTTCTTCTTTTACTTTTTTCATTACTTCTTCCATATGAAAAACATAATCTAAACTTTCATCTACAAAAAAAGTAAGTTCAGGAACTATGCGAGCTTGATTCTTAATTTTTATCGCTAATTTGTGTCTTATTTCTTTATTATGAACGTTAATTAATTTCAATAATTCCACTTTATTGGTGGCGTTTAAAAAGCTTAAAAACACTTTTGCAAAACCTAAATCGGGCGATATTTCTACCTTGCTGATGGTAATAAATGCGTTGTTAAAAGTGTTTCCTTCTCTTAAAAATATATCAGACAAATGTTGTTGAATGATGCCTGCAAACTTTTCCTGACGAATACTCATTTTATTTTTTAATAACGGCAAATATAAGCGGGCAAATGTAAAATAGCTATTTATGAGGCAAGAATTTAGAAAAAGGTTTTCATTCAATGGTTTTCCTAAAGTTTTCTTACCAACATTAATCCATCGCGAATCGGTAATAAAATATTTTCAACTCTATTATCTTCTGTAATTTTCATATTGAGTTCATGTAAAATCTTGGTATCTCTGTTTTTTTCTATGAATACATTGTCCAAAACTTTCCCGCTCCAAAGTACATTGTCTAATAATATAAACGAACCAGCAGGAATTATTTCCATTACCAATTCATAATATTTTTCATAATTGGGCTTGTCTGCATCTATAAAAATTAAATCGAAAGGTTGTTTTAGTGTTCTAATTACCTGGTAAGCATCACCTATGATATGTATAATCTTTCCTGAATTACCAGATTGAACAATATAATTGTTCACCAATTCTTCATTTTCGGGATTTACATCAACAGTAAAAAGTTTTCCACCATTTTGCAATCCTTCCGCTAAGCAAATAGCCGAATAACCAGTATAAGTTCCTATTTCTAAAATGAATTTAGGCTTTATCATATGACTAATCATACTTAAAAACCTACCCTGATAATGTCCGCTGATCATTCTTGGTTGAAGAATATTAGCATTTGTATGTCTATCTATACTTTTCAAAACTTCATTTTCAGGGGTTGAAAAAGTGTTACAGTAGTGTTGTAAATTTTCAGGAATTAAGTTAAAACTCATGAGACAAAAGTAATATTTAGAAAAAAATTATCATTAATATTAATTTTAATATAATGTCATATAGGTAAAAAGCCATCAAAATCCAATAATTGTCATATTCGATTTTGATGCTGCTCATAATTAGCAAATTTAGTGTCAAAAAACTGTCATAAGCAATGTATTTGACTTGCGTCATGCTTTATATTTACCAAGTGTAACGACTTTCGCAGTTCGAAAAATAATTATTAAACAAAAATACAATGAAGAAAAATTTATTTACAATTTTATTTTTAGCAAGCTTTGCTTCAAATTTATTTGCCCAAAGCACCACAACTACTGATTCACTAAGTATGACTGTAGGAACATCTGTGGATGTATTTTATAATTTACAAACTGGAAAAAAAGATACAGTGAGTAACAAAAATTGGCATTTAGCTTTTGCCGTTAGAAATGCACAACCACCCTCAAGAACAATGCAAGCTGCAACTGTATTAATTAATGAAGGCAGAGGCGTTTCGTTATTTGAAACAAACAAAACTATGGCAGACTGGAACACTTTTGATACAACGGGTTGGAAAACATGGAAGCCAGCTTTTAATAGTGATTCTAGTTGGGATGTTGGTGCGTTTAACAAAAACAGAGACACCGTTCAATCATTTGATTATGGTTGGGGAATGTACAACATGACTTCTCGCGATGTAAGTGGTTCTAAAATTTATTTAATAGCAGTAGATAATGCTCAAAATCCATTCGGAAATCCAAGTAATTTTAGAAAAATTTGTATTCAAAAAATAGTTTATGACACACAATGGGTTTTTACCATTAGTAAATTAGACGGTACAGATAGCAATACAGTTACCATCAAGAAAAAAGATTTTGCTGGTAAATTATTTGCGTATTATAATATGATTACCAATACTGTAATTGATAGAGAACCAATTCCAGCTAACCAATGGAATTTATTATTTACGCGTTACAAAGCATTAGTAACGCTTGGTCCAACCACTATTATGTATCCAGTTATGGGTGTTTTACAAAACATGAATACCATGGCATATAGATTAACTGGGCCAACTGCATTTACTGCAAACTACGATACCATGAAATTTTTTCCTAAAATTAGAACAATAGATTGGGATTGGAAAGTAATAACCACTGCCCCAGGCGAATGGCCAATTGTGGATACTACTGTGTTCTTTACTAAAAATGCTAACCAAATAAACAAAATTAAATTTACAAGATATTATGCTGCCAGCGATAGACAAGTGATTGTATTTAATAAAACTAAATATGATGCTTTGGCGGTAAATGAAACTATAAAAAATAAATTGCAAGTAAGTGTATATCCCAATCCAGCAACTGAAAATTTGTTTGTGGAATTAGATTCAAAAACTAAAGCTGCACAAATTACTATAAGTGATTTAAGTGGTAAATCAATAATAAATACTAAATTGTCAAACCAAAATAACATAGACATTAGTGGTTTACAATTAGGAATGTATATGCTAACAGTTTATACTGAAAATGGCAGCGAAACTGTGAAGTTTATTAAACAATAATTTTATCATTCAAATAATTTGAACAATTTCCAACACATTTTTATTAAAAGCATCAACAAGGTATTTTTTACCCTGTTGATGCTTGGAAGTGTTTGTTTGGTAAATGGACAAACTACCATAGATACTATTAAAAGTAGGGGATTAAATGAGATAATTGTAACTGGTCAAATTGGAGAAACAACGCAAAAGAATTCAGTTTTAAAAGTAAAAGTGATTGATATAAAACGCATCAATTTACAAGGAGCCTATAACTTAACATCGCTTTTAGCAAATGAGTTAAATATAAGAATAAATTATGACCCAATGCTTGGAAATAGTATTAGTTTACAAGGAATTTCAGGTCAAAATATTAAAGTAATGATTGATGGAGTTCCAGTGATAGGACGTGAAGGTGGAAGTATTGATTTATCGCAAATAAACCTTTCGAGTGTAGAAAGAATAGAAATGATAGAAGGACCAATGGGCGTTAATTTTGGTTCAGATGCAATGGGTGGTGTGATTAATATTATAACAAAAAAAACAGTGAAAAATCACTCAAGAATGAGTGCTGGTTCATATGCCGAAAGTATTGGACAATATAATTTTGATTTACAGGCAAGCACAGGATTTAAAAAGTTTGGTTTACAAACTAATTTTCAAAGAAATTTTTTCCAAGGATTCTCCACTGATGAAACATCAAGAGCTAAAACTTGGAAGCCAAGAACACAATATTTAGCCGATTTAAATTTTT
This sequence comes from Bacteroidota bacterium, assembly GCA_947456185.1. Classification (GTDB taxonomy): domain Bacteria; phylum Bacteroidota; class Bacteroidia; order UKL13-3; family UKL13-3; genus JAAFJM01. The sequence goes on from CANGPW010000008.1 coordinate 21,560, forward strand.
CGTACTTCATTAAAAATGGAACCTTAAGATTTAATAATAGTTTTTTTGATGAAAAAACGACAGATAAAGGCTTATCAACCATCAACTCATTTGAAGGGACTGCTACTGACCAATATTATTTAACAAGACGAATAGGTTCTAGTTTATTTTACGACAAAAAATTAAATAATAATTGGAGTTTAAACGTAATTGTAACTTATCAAAATTACAGAAGAATTCGCAGGTCTTTATTTATTGACCTAACTACATTAGACGAGCACTTGGTAAATGACGCGGAAATGCAAGATACCAATTACTTTAATTTATACATGAGCAGAGGAATTTTAACCAATAGAACTGCACATAAAAAATTAAATTATCAGTTGGGTTATGAAGTAAATATAGATGAAGTTACAGGTTCCAAAATTCAAAATGGATATGCTTCTATTGGTGATTATGGGTTGTTTGGAAGTGCTGAATTGAAAGTAAATAAACAGTTAGTAGTTAGGCCTGCCGTTCGATATATATACAATACTCAATTTGCCGCACCTATTATTCCATCGTTAAACATAAAATTTGATTTGTATACCAATTGGGCCATGAGGGCTTCGTATGCCAGAGGATTTAGAGCGCCATCGTTAAAGGAATTGCATTTAGCTTTTGTAGATCCAAATCATAATTTACATGGAAATGAAAACTTAAAAGCTGAAACAGGACATAATTTACAGTTAACATTTACCCGCACAAATAAAATATATAAAAACTATACTTTAACCATTGAACCAATGATATTTTACAATAAAATAAATAACATGATTGATTTGGTTAGGTTAAATGCTACTACTGTTGCTGCGCAATATAATAACATTGCTAATTTTGAAAATGCTGGTTTTAATTTAAATACATCGGTAGCAAGTAATACTGTTTCTATGCAAGTTGGTTATGCTTTTAGTGCAAAGCAAAACTCAATTATGACGCAAACAAATACAAATACTTACTTTTATACCAACGAATTTAGAGCCAATACAAGTTATACTTTTACCAAAACTGAAACCAGTATAAGTTTGTTTTTTAAATACAATGGTGCTATGCAAAATTACCAATACAATGTTAACGATAATACCATTATACTTGGTCATATTGGGGATTTTAGTTTGCTTGATTTTACGGTAAACAAATATTTTTTAAAGCGTAAAGTAAATGTAACATTAGGCTCAAAAAACATTTTAAATACTACCAATGTGCAAGCAAATTTAGTAAGCGGTCCGCATGGTAATAACGCAAATAGCGCTTTAATTGCCATGGGCAGAACTTATTTTGCAACACTTAAAATCAATTTAGATTTTATTTCAGCCGATAAAAATTCAACAAATAACAAAGAAAAAGCCATTTCTAATTAAAGATAGGTTTTTTAAATATAATAACGTGATAAAATATAAATATATAATACTAATAATTTTTGCATCAGTGCTTTCATTTACATCATGCGAAAAAACAGAAGTGCCAATTAAATTGCCTCCACGCGGCAATACTTCATTTATATCTATTAATCTTGGAAAAGATTTTGAAAAGCAAGCTTTTTATAATTTAAAAGATAGCCAAATAACATTAGTCGATAATAAATGTTGGGATTTAGCTTTTGAAGCAGCACCGTTTGGATCTAAAATTACTTTAAATGGTGGAACAGATATGTATGCCGCCAGAACCAATAGCAAAACTTTTTTCAATACCAATAATCCCGATACTTTTAACTATAAATGGGATGCTCCTTGTGGTTGCTTCGATTCATTAGCGATAAGAACTGAGCCTCCTTTTAACACTTATGTTTATATTATAGACAGGGGTTATTTATATACTACAGACAGGTATTTTCAATTTAAACTTTTAAGTATTTCTAATTCTCAATATTATTTTGAATATGCTAGCCTAACAAATCCGAGTGTAATAACTAAAAAATTAATAGATAAAAATCCTAATAAATTAAACGTATATTTTAGCTTTTCAACGCCTAATACTTACTTAGACTTTGAACCAAATAGAGATGATTGGGATTTTTGTTTTGTAAAATACAGATTTGTTTTTTATGAAACTACCCCAATTACAAAATATGTGGTAAGAGGTATTTTTATAAATACGTCAAAAATAGTAGTTGCTGTTGACAGCACTCAAAAATTTGAGGCCATTACTCCAACATTTGCTGACGATAAATGTAAGTATTCAGGATTAAGAGATGCCATGGGCTACGATTGGAAAGTTTATAATTTTACAACAGGTCAATACAACGCAAGAACATACGTAAATTACGTAATTAAAAACAAACACAATGATGCTATTTACAAACTTCGTTTCCTTGATTTTAATGACAATGGAATAAAAGGAACGCCTAAGTTTGAATACGTTTTATTGAAATAATACTTCTTATTCTATTAGCATCCGCTAACGTTTCTCACTCTTTGCCAAATGCTTGTTGCCCATTGCTAATTATCTAAATAATTATCAATAGCATTCCTCACATTTCCGTGCTTTTTAAGCAATTGTTTTGCCTTAGCCTCTGTAATGTTTAGTTCATCCATGATCATTTTTGTACCACGATCTATTAGTTTATGATTACTAAGTTGCATATCCACCATTTTATTGCCTTTAACCTTCCCTAGTTTAATCATTACACTGGTGCTAATCAAATTTAAAACTAGTTTTTGAGCAGTTCCAGCTTTCATTCTTGTACTTCCCGTTACAAACTCTGGCCCAACTATTACTTCTATTGGAAATTGAGCTTCAGCAGCTATTGAACTATTTTTATTACAAACTATACAAGCCGTTTTATTACCGTTTTTATTTGCTTTTTGCAAAGCACCTAAAACATATGGCGTAGAACCACTTGCAGCAATTCCAATAATAAAATCATTAGGTGTAACATGATATTTTTCTAAGTCTTTCCAACCTTGTTTGGTATCGTCTTCGGCAAATTCTACCGCTTTTCTAATGGCTTGGTCGCCACCGGCAATAATGCCAATTACCAAACCTTGTGTAACTCCAAAAGTAGGAGGACATTCACTTGCATCTACTATTCCTAAGCGTCCACTAGTGCCCGCTCCTAAGTAAAATAATCTGCCACCTTTTTGCATTTGAAGATGTGCTTCGTTGATTACTTTTTTAATTTTTGGTAATACTTTTTTTATTGCCAACGGAACAGTTTGGTCTTGTTCGTTCATACTTTTCAGTAATTCGTCAGTGCTCATTTTTTCTAGGTTATGATAAAGCGAACTTTGTTCCGTAGTTCTTGAATTTTTTATGGCCATAATTTTTAAATTAATTACTTTTATAGGTTTAATAGTTAATAATACTGCAAAAGTATCTTACTGTTTTTGTATTGATAAATCATTTTTTAAAACAAATTATCAATACAAATGCTATTATATTTGCGCAGCAATTTAAAAAAAATAATACATGAATTACAGTTTTCAAAAATGGCAACCATTTATATACGGAACATTAATAGCTTTAGGAATTGGAATTGGATTCATTCTCAGACCATCAGGTTCCTCAAAAATGATTGGCTCGCAAAATAAATTCAATGAATTATTAGGAATTATTCAAAGCGAATATGTAGATACCGTAAATTTAGATGAAATAGAAACCGAAACTTTCAATGAATTATTGAATAAATTAGATCCACATTCTGTATATATTCCTGCTAAAGATTTGCAGGCAGCAAACGAACCATTAGACGGAAATTTTGAAGGCATTGGAGTAGAATTTAATATAGTAAACGATACTATTATGGTTGTGTCGGCCATTAGTGGAGGTCCTTCGGCCGATTTAGGAATACAAAGTGGTGATAGAATTATAAAAGCGGATACTACTCATTTGACAGGTGTAAAAATTACCAATGAACAAGTAGTAAAAAACCTAAGAGGTAAAAAAGGAAGCAGTGTCTTGGTTACCATTTACAGGCCGAGTAACAAACAAAAAATAGAATATAAAATTACCCGTAATACCATTCCTATTTATAGCATAGATGCTAGTTTTATGTTAGACAATAAAACTGGTTATGTAAAAATTAGTAGATTTGGAGCTACTACACACCAAGAGTTTTTAGATGCCATTGCAAAGCTAAAAAAAGAAAACTTGCAAAGTTTGGTGTTAGATTTAAGAGGCAATCCTGGTGGTTATTTAAAAGCAGCGAATGACATTGTAGATGAATTATTAAACGATGGAAAACTAATAGTTTATACAAAAGGACGTGCCAAACCAAAGCAAACTTATTTAACTGAAAAAGAAGGAATATTTGAAGACGGAAAATTAGCGGTATTAATTGATGAAGGTTCGGCTAGTGCAAGCGAAATAGTAAGTGGTGCTATTCAGGATTGGGATCGTGGATTAATTATTGGACGTAGAAGTTTTGGTAAGGGATTGGTACAAGAACCTTTTGAGTTAAACGATGGAAGTGCCATTAGGTTGACTATAGCCAGGTATTATACACCCAGTGGACGCTGTATTCAAAAAAAATACAGCGATGGTTATGATAAATATGAAGAAGATTTATTGAACAGATTTGAAAATGGTGAGTTAGAAAACGAACTAAAAAATACCATTAACGATACTACAAAATATTATACTAAAATAAAAAACAGAGTAGTTTATAGTGGTGGCGGTATTTCGCCCGACTTTAAAGTAACCATAGATACTTCATTTAATACAAAGTTTTTAACACATGTAGCCGCATCGGGATTGTTAAATAAAGTAGCCTACCAATATGTAGATGCCAATAGAAACAATTTGAACAATTATAAATCAGTTGAAAACTTTATTACCAAGTTTGAAGTGGGTAATGAATTGATTAACCAATTAATCACAATGGCACAAAACGATAAAATTACAAAACCAACTGAGGCAGACATGACGCGCTCCGGTGCTTTTATAAAGCAACAAATAAAAGCACTTATAGCTAGGCAAATTTGGAGAGATGGAGGTTATTTTAAAGTAAATAGTATGAAAGACAAAACCATTCAAAAAGCTATTTTGGAGTTAAGTAAATAATTACTTTATAAATTTCAATAAACAATCTTATTTTATATTAAATCTCCAAATTAATATTAACCAAGCCAAAGCAGACCCAATGGAATTTGCTATCATGTCTAAATAATCGAAACTACGGTTTGTAAATACAGTGGCTTGAAGTATTTCAATAATAATTCCAAATACTGTTCCTATAAAAAATGCTGGAAAAATTATATTGAAACTATTTTTATTAATGTAAAGTTTTTTGGCAGCTATTGCAATTAAAAATGTTTCAGTTCCAAATAATAGCATATGAGCTAATTTGTCAATTCCAATTAAGTTTGCAAATGAAAATGGAGGAATATTATTTCCGTTTGTTCCGCATAAAAAAGTGGCTAATATTGCCCATAAATAGGCGTATTTGTATATTTTAAAATGCTGCTTTAACATGTATTCAAATGTATTTTTTTTTAATAAATAACTTAACAATTTATTTATTTAAAAATCAATTATTAAATGCAAGTTTGCAAAATTTATATATTATAATGAGTAAACGTAAACTTAAATTAGCAGTATTATCCGACATACACTTAGGAACATATGGTTGTCAGGCTAAAGCTGTAAACAAATATTTAAAATCAATAGAACCAGAAATATTAGTTTTAAATGGTGATATTATAGATATATGGCAATTTAGCAAGCATTATTGGCCTAAAAGCCACATGAAAGTAGTTCAACGAATTTTTAAAATGTTGGGTAACAGAACTAAAATATACTACTTAACAGGTAACCACGATGAAATGCTGCGAAAATTTACCGATTTCAACTTAGGTAATTTAGAAGTATTAAATAAATTGGTATTAGAATTAGATGGTAAAAAAGCATGGTTTTTTCATGGCGATGTGTTTGATATTACCATGAAACATAGCAAGTGGTTAGCTAAACTTGGTGCAGTTGGTTACGATTTTTTGATCATATTAAACAGCGTTGCTAATTTTATTTCTGAAAAAATACTGAGAAGAGGAAGATTGTCATTTTCACAGAAAGTAAAACAAGGATTTAAAAGTGCCATTAAGTTTATTGACGATTTTGAGGAAACGGCTGTTCAAGTAGCCATTGAAAAGAAATACGATTTTGTAATTTGCGGACATATTCACCATCCAATTATCAAACATTTTCCTACTGATTATGGAACTATTACCTATTTAAATAGTGGTGATTGGGTAGAAAATTTAACAGCTTTAGAATATAACAATGGCAATTGGAGTTTATACCACCATATAGTAGAACCGGAAACAGAACTAGAATTATTAGAACAAGAAGAGGAAGAATTAACAGAAAGGACAATGCTTAACATGGATGAACTGTTAAAAAACATTGTAAAATAACCCAACTCCTGTCAGACGATTAATTGGCCAATGCAAAACCAAGGCGTCATATTGGTAAAAATTATATTTAACAACCACATCCTTTTAGTTTTTTGACAGTTCCGTCTTTATAAATAATTTCAGTGGCCTTTATTTTTTCATTGTAAATAATTGTAAATTTTAAATCACCGTTTTTCCAGCGTTCCTTTTTAATTAATTTACCATTGTTGTCAAAATAAAACCAAGTACCAATTTTAGTATCATTCAATTTTTTACCCTTCATTTTTATTATACCATTTGTATAATAATCTTTCACTTTTTGCGTTTGGTTTTGGGCAATTGTAATTTTAAAACAGCACAAGAGAAATGCTAAAAGTATAAATTGTTTGATTGTTAGGTACATATATTATATTATTTACACTGCAAAATTAAAAACATTTTATATTTTAGCACCCTTATTTAAAAAATATTAAGTGATAGCACATATTCAAGGAAAAATTAGCGAAAAAACGCCAGCATATATAGTGATAGATTGCAATGGAGTAGGTTATGGAATTCAAATTTCGTTAAATACTTTTGAGCAAATTAGTAATTTAAACGAAGTAAAACTATTAACTCACTTAAGTATTAAGGAAGATTCACATACACTTTATGGTTTTGCAGACGATGAGGAAAAACAACTTTTTCTTCAATTAATTTCTGTAAGTGGCGTAGGAACAAATACCGCCCGGATGATTTTATCATCGTTAAAGCCTGCTGAGGTAAAGCATGCAATAGGTAGTGGTAATTGGACTTTGTTAAAGTCAATAAAAGGAATTGGGCCCAAAACAGCGCAAAGATTGGTGATTGATTTACAAGATAAAATTAAATTAATAAATTTAAATGAGCCTCAAAACACCACAAGTGGTGTGAGGAACACCATGATAGAACAAGCGTTATCGGCATTAATATCTTTAGGTTTTGCAAAAAGTGAAGCTGAAAAAGTATTGATAAAAATAAGACAATCTAATCCAGAGTTTACCGTTGAACAATTGGTAAAACAATCGTTAAAACAATTATAGTTTGAATATCAAAAATTGTTTTTAACTATCAATTTTCTATCAATTTTATAATAATAATTTAAAAAAACAGACAAAGCCTATTCTTAAAAAACTACATTGATAATTAAAAGAAAACAACCGTTATTATTTCAATTAAGTTTAGTTACTATTTTAAGTAGCATGGCCTTGGCATTGGTTTCCACTAATGATGCTAAAGCTATGCATTTGCATAAAAGTTATTTTATGACACCGCCCGATAGTACACAAAAGAAAGATACAACTACTAAAATGCCGTTTCCTATTAAGGATAAAAAACCTTGGGAAACTACGGTTAGTAAAAATCCATTTGATTTAAACGACCCTCCAAATATTAAAACCAAATATGAATTAGATTCAGAAAAGAACCAATATAATGTATCGTCTAAAGTTGGAAATTATAATACAAAACTGCCAGCAAGCGAAGGTTTTAAAGAACGAATGGTTAATGAAAATAAAGTCGCCAATAAAAAATATTTTAACCAAAGGAGTCAAGCTAATAATTTTGCCAAGGGCAGTAATTTTATTCCTCCAATCATAGTTCCAAGTAAAGTATTTGATAAAATATTTGGGAGCTCAATTATTGATATTAGACCCAGAGGTAATGCAGAACTTATTTTCTCATATAATGGAAATGAAGTACGAAATCCTGCATATTCATTGCGTCAGCAAAGTACTTCTCAATTTGATTTTAAGCAAAAAATACAATTAAATGTAGCAGGTTCAGTTGGCGATAAGGTAAAAGTAAACATGAATTATGATACCGAAGCAACATTTGAATTTGAAAATCAAATGAAGTTGGATTATGCAGGTAAAGAAGATGATATTATTAAAAAAATAGAATTAGGAAACGTAAGTTTACCATTAAACTCTACGCTTATACAAGGAAGTCAAAGTCTATTTGGAGTAAAAGCCACCATGCAGTTTGGCCGATTAACAGCTACAACAGTTGTTTCCCAACAAAGAGGAAAAAGTTCAGAAACTACTTTACAAGGTGGTGCAACTAGCACAAAATTTGAGATTCAATCAAGTGCATACGACATGAATCGTCATTTCTTTTTAGCACAACACTTTTACCAAAGTTTTGACAATTCAGTAGGAAGATTGCCAATTATCAATAGCAACGTAAATATTACACGAATAGAAGTTTGGGTTACCAATAGAACCAATGCTTTTGATAATACTAGAAATATTTTAGCATTAGCCGATTTAGGTGAAGCAAGCCAAAGAATAAATAAATATTGGAATGTTAATACCAGCCCATTTGATACCACATTAGGTAATCAGGTTAATGGATTATGGGGTTATCTAAAAGGAAGAGGAAATGCTGCTACAACTTCAGGTGTTATTACATATCCTGCAGTTTCTGGTAATTTAAGCCAAGAAAAAAATGTATTGAATCAGTTAAAATCCGATGAGTTAATTACAGGATTAAAGCCTCAAAGTCAGTATATGTATGTTGGCCAATCAAGAATGTTAAATCCAACTGAATACACTTACAATGCTCGTTTAGGATTTATTTCATTGAACCAAGCATTGAACAATGACGATGTATTAATGGTTGCTTATTCAGGTAATGTTGGTGGCGTTGATTTTCAAATTGGAGAATTTAGCTCCGACAAAGCACCAGATGCAGTTAATCCAAATGTATTGTTTTTGAAAATGTTAAAAGGGCCATCGCAAAGACCAGATTTACCAACTTGGAAATTAATGATGAAGAATGTTTATTCATTAAATTCATTTGGAATTCAATCTGCCAATTTTAAGCTAAATGTAATATATGCCGATGATCCATCAGGAGCAGATTTGAATTATTTGCCCGTTAAAAACGAACCTTTACTTAATAATCAAGCATTGCTAAATGTATTTAATTTAGATAATATGAACATGCAGCAAGAGCGAGTTCAAGATGGAGTTTTTGATTATGTGGAAGGCATCACTGTAATATCGCAAACAGGTAGAATTATATTACCATCTGTTGAACCGTTTGGTAAATATTTAAAAAATAAGTTTGTTAACAATCCCACTTTAGCAGATTATTATTGCTTTAATGCGTTGTATGATAGTACAAAATTTGCAGCCATTCAATTACCTCAATTTGATAAATTCTATTTAACAGGTTCTTATCAAGGTCAATCAAACAATGAAATTTCGGTTGGTTCCACTAATTTACAACCTGGCTCTGTAAGGGTTACAGCCAACGGAGCTCCTTTAACCGAAAATGTAGATTATACAGTAGATTATAGTTTGGGAAGAGTACGAATAGTAAATACTGCATTGTTAAATTCAGGTGCAGCTATTAAAGTTTCAAGTGAAGGAAATAGTTTATTCAATGTGCAGCAAAAAACATTAGTAGGAGCTAGGTTAGATTATAAAGTTCACAAGGATTTGATGTTTGGTTCTACGCTTATTTACATGAATGAAAAACCCCTGACTCAAATAGTGAATGTGGGCGAAGAGCCAATATCAAATATGGTAGTTGGTTTTGATGGAACTTATAGAAAAGATTCAAGATTTTTAACCAAAATGGTTGATAGATTGCCATTTATTTCTACCAAAGTTCCTTCATCAATAGCTGTTACTGGTGAATATGCACAGTTAATTCCTGGAGTAAATAGCGCTTTAAGTCAAGGAGGAACTGGTTACATTGATAATTTTGAAAATGCCGAAATTCCGTTTGATTTAAAAACTCAAAACAGTTGGTTTTTAGCAAGTACGCCACAAGGGCAATCTGATTTATTTCCGGAGGGAAATTTATTTAACACATTAGAAAATGGAACAAAGCGTGCAAAATTAGCTTGGTATTCTATATCTACTAGTTTTCAAAATACCAGCGATCCTTTTATGCCACAACATATAAAGGATAATCCAGCTTCTATATCAAAGCATAATGTGCGTCAAATTTATGTGAAAGATATTTTTAAAGGCAAACAAATTCAAGCGGGTTTGCCTAATACACAACCAACATTCGATTTGTCATTTTATCCAAAAGAACGTGGTCCTTATAATTTTAATGTAAAAGATTTGTTGGACAATGGAAAGTTAAACAATCCTCAAAATAATTGGGGAGGAATCATGAGGAGAATTGACCAAAACGATTTTGAACAATCAAATATTGATTACATTGAAATTTGGATGCAAAATCCTTATGAAGACAATCCGAATAGCACCGATAAAGGAGAACTTTTTATAAATTTAGGAAACGTAAGTGAAGATATTTTAAGAGATAACAGGCGTTCAGCCGAAAATGGATTAGGAAAAACAACTGATACAACTGTATGGGGAAGAGTACCAAAACAACCAGTTATAAACTTTGCGTTTGATGCCGATGCTAATCAAAGATTACTTCAAGATGTTGGGTTAGATGGATTAAATGATGAAGCTGAAAGGGCATTTTTTGATAGTGTATATGTTAAAGAAATCGCCAAAAAATTTGGCCCAACTACTACAGCATATAAGCAAGCTGTTGAAGATCCATCGGGCGATAATTACCATTTTTATTTAGGTGGTGATTTTGATGCTGCGCAATTAGATGTATTACAACGTTACAAAGACTTTAATCAAACTCAAGGAAACTCACCTGTTATAGGTCAAGGGAGAGAAACGGCTTATCCAACTGCTGCCACTAACCAACCCGATGTGGAAGATTTAAATAAAGATTTTACTACCAATGACATTGAAGCTTATTTTCAATATAAAATTGATATTGGTAGAGACAAATTTGTAATAGGAAAAAATTATGTAACTGACAGTGTAAGAAGTTCCGTTCAATTTGCTAATAATGATGTGGCTCAAGAAACATGGTATCAATTAAAAATTCCAATTAAAGAGTTTCAAAAGCAAGTGGGTGACATTACTGATTTTAAATCAGTAAGGTTCATGCGTATGTTCATGCGTGGATTTCAGGATAGTACAGTTTTACGTTTTGCCTATTTGCAATTAGTAAGAGCCGATTGGAGAAAATATACCGGAAATTTAGAAGCTGGAGGTGAACACAAACCCGTTGATCCAACTGATAATACCCAATTTGTGGTTTCAACTGTAAATATTGAAAAAAATAGCGGCAGAACACCTGTTGCCTATACTACTCCTCCAGGAATTAGTAGACAAACAGATTTTAGTTCACCACAAGCAGTAAAACAAAATGAGCAAGCACTTTCATTATTAGTTTGTAATTTAAAAGATGGTGATGCCAGGGCTGCATTCAAAAATGCAACTGTTGACATGCGTCAATATGCTAAGCTTCGCATGTATGTTCATGCTGAAAGTTACCAATCAAAAAGTGGCGATTTAAGAGCGTTTGTTCGTTTTGGAACCGACTTGGTAAATAATTATTATGAATATGAAATTCCTTTAAACTTAACAACTTTAACAGGAACAAGTGATCCAAATGAAGTTTGGCCAAACGAAATTGTTATAACTTTAGAAGATTTAATTGATGCAAAAATTGCAAGGAACAATGCCAATTGGGCATTTACTCTTCCTTTTTCTGTTCAAAAAGGAAATGGCAAAGTAACTGTAGTTGGTATGCCCGATTTTAGTCAATGTAAAGTATTTATGTTGGGTATTAGAAATCCTAAAAAGGAGAATGGAAGTTTAACAGATAATGGATTACCAGTATGTGGCGAAGTTTGGTTCAACGAACTTAGAATGACAGAGTTCAATACTCGTGGAGGATGGGCAGCAACGGGAAGGTTACAAGCTAAATTAGCTGATTTTGGTAATGTGCAATTATCGGGAAGTGTTATTACAAATGGATGGGGTGGAGTAGATAAAAAATTACAACAACGTGCCATGGATGATACTTACAAATATGATGTAAGTTCTAATTTTGAATTGGGTAAATTCTTTCCTGTAAAGTCAGGTTTAACAATTCCGTTTTTCTTTTCTTATGGTAATACTTTAATCAGACCATTATATAATCCGTTAAATTTAGATACCAAGTTACAAAAAGAGTTAACTCAAACCACCAATCAGGAAAGAAAAGATTATATTTCAAGAGCATCAGATGATATTACAACTCAGCGTGCTTTGAATTTTACCAATGTTAGGAAAAATATAGTTGGAGGTAAAAAAATATATCCTTGGAATGTAGAAAATTTATCTGCTACTTTTTCTTTCAATGAAACATATAGAAGAAATCAACAATATGCGAGTTATATGCTTCAAATTTATCAATCTGTTTTAGCCTATAATTATACATTTACCAATAAACCAATTGAGCCTTTTGCTAAGCTTATAAAATCGAAACATTTGGCTTTGATAAAAGACATTAACTTTAATTATTTGCCATCAAGTTGGGGTTTAAGATTTCAATTAGATAGACGTTATGGTGAAACAATTAATAGAACCAATGACAATACTGGTGGTTCAGTTTTTATTCCTGCCTATTACGATAAACTTTATACCATGAAAAGAACCTACGATTTGGGTTGGAACTTAACTAAAAGTATAAAGCTAGATTATAATGCAATTGCAGATGCTAGGATTGACGAACCAAATGGTAGAATTGATGAATCGACTCAGGATAAACGCGATACTATAAGTAATAATTTACTAAAGGGAGGAAGACTTACACAGTTTAACCAAACCATTAGGGGAACCTATACTATTCCAATAAACAAATTTCCTTTTTTAGATTTTATTAATCAATCTACATACAGTTACTCAGTTAATTATCAATGGAAACAAGCACCTCCTGCTGCCGATAGTTTAGGAAATACCATTCAAAACTCTCGACAACAACAACTTAATATTGGAGCTAATTTTATAACACTCTATAATAAAGTAAAGTTTTTAAGGGATATAAACTCACCATCAACTGCTAAACAAAATACACCAAAACCAAAACAACCTACAGGTCCAAAAGGTAAAAATGGAAAAGCATTGCAACCTGCTGATGAAACAGAAAAAGAAGTAAAAGAAATTCCTGTTTTAGCAAAAACATTTTTCAAAATGTTAATGGGATTTAAGAATGTAACTGGGGCATACAGTTTAACCGAAGGAACAATTTTACCAGGTTTTAAACCAAAACCAGATTTTATAGGTAATAACAATAATTTATCAGCTCCAGGTTATGGTTTTATATTAGGTGATCAAAATCCTAGTTTCAGATATGATGCGGCCAAAAATGGTTGGTTGGCAAATGATTCTAGAATGAATAATGCATTTGCTCAAAATATTCAAGAACGTATTAATGGAACAATAACCATTGATCCAATTGAGGATTTAAGAATTGTGTTAACTGTTGAAAGATCAAATCAGAGGAACACCACATCTATTTTTAGGTATAATGATTTGGATAGTTCATTTAAAGATTTTGGTTTTCAAGAAAGTGGAACATTTAGTACAAGTTATGGAACTTGGAATACATCTTTTTCACCCGAGAATAGTGATGGAATTTCTCAAGTTTTTAGGCAATTTGAACAAAATAGAAAAGAAATATCTGAACGTTTAGCTATAGAAAAATTTGGATCAACTCAAGGTTTAGCTCGCGATTCTTTTGGATATGTAATTGGATATAGCAAAACAAGTCAAGATGTATTGATACCAGCATTTTTAGCTGCCTATAGTGGAACAAATGTCAATTCAGTTGATTTGTCTCCATTCCCTAAATTACCTATACCAAATTGGTCTGTAAATTATAATGGTTTATCAAAACTTAAATTCGTTAAAAATTGGGCTTCAAATATTGCCTTAAGTCATCGTTATTCTTCTACTTATACCGTTGGAAATTTTTTAACACCTTCAGCTATTAATAGAGATACTGCAGCTGGTGTTACTGATTTTCTTTCACAATTTATTATTAGAACTGTTAGTATTACAGAACGTTTTGCTCCTTTATTTGGAGTGGAAGTTACCTTGATAAATAATGTAACAGCATCGGTAAAATATAATAAAGACAGAACTGTAAATTTGGCTTTAGGTAACCGCCAATTAAATGAACAATTAGGCGAAGAATTTACTTTTGGAATGGGTTACAGAACTAAAAAATTAAAAATACCCATAGGTAGAACGCGTCAATTAGTGTTAGATAATGATATCAATTTTAGGCTTGATTTTTCATATAGAGAAAACGTCACTAAAGTTAGAAATATAGATGTGGAAACTAATATTCCAGTTCTTGGGCAAACTATTTATAGCTTTAGACCAAGTGTAGAATATCAAATTAATACCAAGCTTATGCTGCGTATTTTTTATGATAGACGCCAAACAAATCCTTTAACATCGAACCAATTCCCAACTGTTATATCTAGTGGTGGATTTAGTTTAAGATACACCATTCAATAAAAATTATTCACCTGACTATTAAATATATGTATATACATATAAAATAGTTCTTGTATATTGTATGTATATACATGTAATTTGCATCAGCATTTGAATCAATGGGGTTAGAAGAAGAAATAAAGCAAAAAGAATTTAAAAATAAACAACAAAGAGCTTTTTTAAATTTGATTTTTACTGCTGGACATTTAAGTTTAGCACAAACCCGTTTCTTTAAACCCTATCATTTAAGTGCGCAGCAATACAATGTTTTGAGAATATTAAGAGGCCAAAATGGAAATCCAGTTACAATAGGATTGATTCAAGAAAGAATGCTTGACATTCAATCAAATGCTTCGAGATTAATAGATAAATTAGAAGAGAAAAAATTGGTTCTGCGAATTGTTTGCCCAAAGGATAAACGCCAAATGGACATTACAATTACTCAGGATGGTTTGGAAATTTTAAAGGAATTAGATGACAAACTTGACAGTAATGAAAATCGAATCATATTAACTGATCAAGAAGCAGATACATTAAACGACTTGCTAAATAAAATAAGAGAGAAAAACAATAGGCAATATGCTCCCGATGCTTCGGGAGGCAATAAGAAATAAATAATAAAAATAAACAATAACAACTTAAAACAAACAAACAAAAATGAAAAAGTTAATCATCGCTGCAGTAGCAGTATTATCATTAGTTGCAGTTGCATTTAAGCCAGCAACAAAAAACACAACTTCTTACAAAGTAAATGCAGAGCAATCAAGCTTTAATTGGGTGGCTAAAAAAGTAACTGGGGAACACAAGGGTTTAATAAAATTTGCTAATGGTTCCATTGAAACTGACGGAAAAAATTTAACAGGTGGCAATTTTGATATTGACATGACAAGCATTACTTGTACTGATTTAACTGGCGAATGGAATGAAAAATTGATTGGTCATTTAAACTCTCCAGATTTTTTTAGTGTTGATAATTTTAAAACAGCTAATTTGAAAATTAAATCTGTAAATGAAATTAAAGGTGTTAAAGCTGGCGCTGATAACTACAATGTAGTAGCTGATTTAACAATCAAAGGAATTACCAAAGAAATTACTTTTCCTGCTTTTGTAGTCATTAAAAAAACGGGTGAAGTAGTAGCAAATGCTACTTTTGATATTGACAGAACTGCATATGATATTAAGTATGGTTCAAAAAGTTTCTTTGAAGGAATTGGCGATAAAGCTATTGATGATAAATTCAATGTTAAAGTTAGAATTGTTGCTTCAAAATAATATAATTTGTTTTGCAACTTAAGCCCGTTTCATTATTGATGCGGGCTTTTTTTTGTTTATACAAAAACAAGTTAGGTAATTAATAATTGCATTCATTTCAAGGAAATAATTCTCTGTTTATTTATCCAAAAGAATTCCAATGAAGGATTGGTTCATAATGAAAAATTGATTTTGAATTGATAGAAATTCAAAAAAAAACCTGCTTGAATGATTTTTGAAGCAGGTTTTTTTTGTATATTTAATGATAGTTTTTTACACCAATAATTTAACTGGATTTTCCAATAAATCTTTTAAGGTTTGAAGGAATGATGAACCAACTGCTCCATCCACTACTCGATGGTCGCAACTTAAAGTTACTTTCATAATGGTAGCTACTTTCATTTGTCCGTTTTCTACAATCACTGTTTCTTTGCTTCCGCCTACTGCTAGTATACAAGCATCAGGCGCATTAATAATAGCAGTAAATTGGTCAATTCCATACATACCTAAATTAGAAATGGTAAAAGTGTTACCTTCAAATTCGGTTGGTTGTAATTTTTTGTTTTTAGCTTTATCAGCCAATTGTTTTACCTCGGCACTGATGTGTGAAAGTGATTTGTTATCGGCAAATTTTACCACAGGAACAATCAAACCATCTTCAATGGCAACTGCCACACCAATATGTATATGGTGGTTATATCTAATTTTATCGCCTAACCAACTTGAGTTAGCTTTAGGATTTTTGCGCAATGAAGCGGCAACTGCTTTTACAATAAAATCATTCACAGAAATTTTTACATCACCAGTAGCGTTAATGGTTTTGCGTGCGGCATTTAAATTATCCATCACAATTTCCATGGTTAGGAAAAAATGTGGCGCAGTAAATAAACTATCGCTTAACCTGCGAGCAATTACTTTACGCATTTGCGAAACAGGAACTTCATCGTAACTTTCAGTTCCAACTATAGCAGGAATTGAAATCATTGGCGCTGCCACTGTATTATTTGAAGTTTGAGCAGCAGGTGTAAATGTTTCTACATCGCGTTTTACTATTCGTCCACCATCGCCACTACCAGCAACTTGGTTCAATGAAATGCCTTTTTCTTCCGCTATTTTTTTAGCCAAAGGCGAAGCTTTTACTCTTCCTTCATCATGAGTGTTAGTAACTTCTACGGGAATTTCAGCTACAGTATCATTCGTTGCAGTAACACTTTCAGTTTTTGGAGCATCAGCTTTTGCAGGCGCATTAGCATTGCTTAACAAAGCAGAAATATCTTCTCCTTTTTGTCCAACTACAGCTATTAAAGCATCCACAGGAACACTGCCTCCGGCTTCAATTCCAATATGAAGTAAAGTTCCTTTTACAAAATTTTCTAATTCCATGGTAGCTTTATCGGTTTCCACCTCAGCTAAAATATCTCCTGGTTTTATGTCATCGCCCACTTTTTTAAGCCATGATACAATAACACCTTCGGTCATTGTATCGCTCATTTTGGGCATGCGTATAGCTTCTGCCATTTATTTTTATATAATTATTTTATTTTGTTGCGAAAATAACATTTGCTGTGATATATACCAATGGTAAATAAATTTGTGAAAAATTATTCTGAATATATTAAAAAAACGCTTCTTCAATTACATTTTTAATTAGTAGTTCAACTCTATATTTGTCAAGCAGATTGCGCAGAAAACCGCTGAATAATCTGCGAATATCTGTGTGATCTGCGGGAAATAAATTGAACAATTTTTAAACTATACTGTTAGCAAACTACAGCCTCTCACATCACTATAATCAAGCCTTCCAAGCACTTCAAAATGATTTTTTTCATTTGTAGAAGGGATAATTTTCCCAATATCTTGTGTTTGAATAAAGCAACATGAATTAATATTTGCCAAATCTATTACATTTATAACACCACTTTTGTTTTGGTTTACAAAACTAAAAGGATCTGTATTGTCACTAATTTTAATTTTCATCCAAGGCGCACATTCAAATATTCCATCGCAATCGCTGTATGCCTGACTTAATAACTCTGTCATGCCATATTCTGAATGAATTTTATTAACCCCAAAACCATTTTGTAATATTTCATGAATTTCTTTACGAATCATTTCTTTTTTTCTTCCTTTCATTCCGCCAGTTTCCATGACTATTAACTCCGGAAAATTTATTTGAAATGTTGTTATAAAATCCAATAATCCAAAGGTTGCGCCTAGGAGAATAGTCTTTTGTTTTTTTGATTTTAGTTCACTCAATACGTCAAATAATTGTTCATGATTATGCAAATAAAAATTACTTAGTGAATGACCACTTGCTCTTATTAATTCATCACACATCATAATCAATGAGGATCCTTTTCGTTCCAAATAGGTGGGGAGTAAAGCTAAAAAACAGTAATTTTTTATAGGACCATAAAAAAATTCGAATGCTGTAAAAAACGATTTTTTATAAATAGATAAGTCAGTTACCAAGTGTTTGCTTTCGCCTTGACCACTTGTGCTACTGCTGGTAAAAACAATTTCCTCATTGGTGGTACCACAAATAATTTTTTTAGATTTAAAAAATTGAATTGGTAAAAAAGGTATTTGAGCAACGTTTGTAACGCTTTTATTGTCAAATATATTATTAAGTTTGCAATATTGTTGGTAAACTAAATTAGTTTTGAATTGGTAAGCAAATGCTTGCAATGCTAGTTCATCAAAATTATTAATATTTGATTTGAAAATGGATTTTATAAAATCGTTTGTCTGGAACATGAATGGCAAAATTGCTTTTGTGTCTATAGTTTTATTATTGCTGCTTAACAGTTGCAAAGAAAATGAAATATATGCTAACATTCCGCTTATTGAATTTAAAAACGTTTATTTTCTGCAAAGTGATGGAAAAGACTCTTTGATGAAATTAGTTTTTTCATTTAAAGATGGAGATGGAGATATTGGCTTTGCAGATTCAGACACAACAGCACCTTTTAATCCTTTATTTGATTCTACAGGAAAGTTATTGAATAAGTATTATTATAATTGTTATGTAGCTTATAGAGAGAAAATAGATGGTGTTTATTGGCCATATATTCCCCCAGGAAAAATTGATACTTTTTGTTACAAATTTAGGATTCAAAATTTAACTCCAGAAGGAAGACATAAAGCCATAAGAGGCGAATTAGAATTGGATATAAATATTTGTGATGGACAGCGCCTTTCTGTTTATGATACTGATACTATTATTTATAATATTTATATTTATGATAGATCGCTTAATATAAGTAATATTATAGAAACGCCCCCAATAGTTTGGAGGCGTTAATTCATTTAATAAATATTTTATTGATTAAAAGTCATCATCATCATCTTCTTCGTCATCAAAATCTTCGAATGATGCAGGTTCTTTTACATTGATTTCAGTAATGTCATCATCAAAATCTCCATCAATGTCATCGTCTTCTGTAATGTCTAAGTCATCATCATCAAAATCATCATCATCTGATTTTTTTGATGAACGTGGGGCTGTGTTTAAATTGTTTGCTCTGCCTGCCGCTGGTTTTGCAATTGTTTTTGCAGCTACTGAATTTAGTTTCATATTAAGTGAAATTTATAAATAAAAATTTGTTTTTACTAGTTTGATTTGTTAACTATTTATTACAGCAAATAAATTAGTAGTTTGTCTAAAATCAAACATAAAAATTATTTTTTTACAAACTTTTTTTATTGCATTTATTCAAAAAAAAGCAGTTGATAGTTTTTTGTCATATTCGAAGGTTTTTTTGTCAAAAAGATGACGTTAATCAAATAAATTGACTGCGGCTTTAAAAGTATTACAATGTGCATTTACAATATCTGAAATTCTTGGTGAGTAACTTCCTCCCATTTCGCAAGCTACAGGAAAATGATGGTTTTTACACAATTCAAAAACTAAAATATCTCTTAGTCTACAAGCTACTAAACTAATATTTAATTTACCAAATTTATATGTTGATAAAATATCTACGCCACAAATATTAAAATACAAAATCGGGTTTATGCTTTTTAAATACTTCCGAAAATTTATTTTGCAATAGCAATAAAAATTCATCATCATTTATTCCATCAAATAATTCAATGTCCAAATCCGAAATTTCTTTGTGAAACGGATAATTGTTTTTGCCATGTATACTAAAAGTGAAAACATTTTTATTGTTTTGAAAAACTTGCGCAATTCCATTTCCTTGGTGAACATCCAAATCAACAATAAGAATTCGTTCTGCAAGTTTTTTTAATAAATAATTGGCAGCTAAAGCCATGTCGTTTAATATGAAAAACCTTCGCCTTTATTTGTAAATGCATGGAGTGTTCCTCCGGCAGTATTCATGGCGAAACCAAATTGCAAAGTATACAAAGCGCAATCAATAGTTCCTTGCATTATGGTAATTTCTCGTGCCACTAATTTTGCCGATAAGGGAAAACCAATCTTGCGCATTTCACTTTCAGTAAGTTTTAATTGGTTTAAATTTTTCCAATAATTATAATCATGTGTAAGTAAAATATTTTCTTCTGAACAATCATTGGGTTCAAATAAATTTTCATTGCTAATAATTCCTTCATATAATAATTGATTTGGAATTAATTCATATTTAATCATAGGAAACCTATGTCTTTCAGGTAAAGGATGTTGGTAAATTTCTTTGTAGGCAATTTTTAACATTTTAAATAAGGAAGTCTTATTTAAATATGATTTTATGTATGATTGCAATAAAAGCAAACAAGAATTCAAAAAAACATTTATTTTGCCAAAAAATAAAATTATAACATCAGTGAATATAGCAGTATTAAAGGAAACCCGTGAAGGTGAAAATAGAGTAGCTTTAACTCCAGCAGTTTGCACTCAATTAATAAAACAAGGTTACGAATGTTTGGTTGAAGACAATGCAGGTTATAATTCTAACTTTAGCAATGATGCATATATCAATGTAGGTTGTAAAATTGTTTCAAAAGAAGAAGCTTTATCGAAAGCTAATATTTTAGCAAAAGTAAATGCTCCTAATGATAAAGAAATAAATAGTATGCAAGCGGGTTCGGCTTGCATTTCGTTTTTATATGCAGCCAATAATCCAGAATTAATTCAGCAATTAGCTGCTAAAAATATCAGTGCTTTTAGCATGGATGCCATTCCTAGAATTTCTAGAGCGCAAAATATGGATGCTTTAAGTTCTCAAGCTAACTTAGCTGGTTACAAAGCAGTAGTTTTGGGAGCTTCGCAATTAGGAAAAATTTTCCCTTTATTAATGACTTCGGCAGGAACAATTACTCCTTCTAGGGTGTTAATATATGGTGCTGGAGTAGCAGGATTACAGGCTATTGCAACGGCAAAAAGGTTGGGTGCCATTGTAGAATGTACCGATGTAAGACCAGAAACTAAAGAACAAATTGAAAGTTTAGGCGGAAAATTTATTGAAGTAAAAGATGCAGAAGCAGCAAAAGTAGAAGGCGGATATGCCAAAGAAGTTTCGGCTGATTACTTACAAAAACAAAAAGAAGCAGTGAATAAAAGTTTGTTCATGGCCGATTTAGTAATTACAACTGCTTTGGTAATGGGCAAAAAAGCACCTATTTTAATTACTGAAGAACAAGTAAAACAAATGAAATTGGGGGCTGTAATAGTTGATATGGCAGTAGAACAAGGTGGAAATTGTGAACTAAGTGAATTAAATAAAACGGTCGTAAAACATGGTGTAAATTTAATTGGTCAAAGTAACTTGCCAAGTACATTGCCTCAAAATGCCAGTGAATTGTATGCTAAAAACATTCAAAATTTATTAACACATTTGGCTACCAAAGATGGTTTTAAATGGGAAATGGAAGAAGAAATTACCAAAGGAACTTTGATTACACACGAAGGGAAAATGTTGAAATAATTGATAAATTGTTAGATTGCTGAATTACTAAATTGTTAACAAATAAAATGGATGAAAATAACTTTAAATCATACTTATCAATTGATAAAATTGAGGCTTATAACAAAGCTTTGACATTTAGCAATTTGCTTTGGGATGAAGTTATTAAATTTGATTATTTTGAAAAAAACTCAGTTGGTTTACAATTAGTAAGAGCAGCCGGTTCAGTTTCAGCTAATATTGCCGAAGGTTTTGGTAGGTATCATAAAAAGGATAAAATTAAATTTTATCAATATGCCAAAGGTTCTGCTTTGGAATGTTATGATTGGCTATTAAAATGTAAACATAGGAAATTATTGAATGAAAGTCAATTATTAGATCATATAGAAACAGTTCAGAATTTACCCAAATTAATTAACTATTTAATAAAATATACAAACGATAATTTAAAAGAATGATATAAATGGCTAAGTTGATAAATTGCTGAATTGTTTTTTTTTACAATCCAACAATCCAACTATTTAACAATTTTACAATCTAACAATCCAACAATCTAACAAACCAACAATAAAACAATATGTTAACTTTTATCACACAACACATAGAAATGTGCTACCTCATTATCCTCATGATATTTGTAGGTATTGAATTAATTGGCCATGTGCCTTCTGTATTACATACTCCATTAATGAGTGGCGCTAATGCGATTCATGGCGTAGTAATTATCGGTTCTATCATAGTAATGGGACAAGCAGAACAAACACTTTCATTGATATTAGGTTTTTTAGCAGTAGTGCTTGGAACGCTGAATGTAGTTGGTGGATTTGTAGTTACTGATAGGATGCTAGAAATGTTTAAAAAGAAAAAATAGTTATCAGTTGTTAGTTGTCAGTTGATAGGAATTTAGATGGAGTATAAAGATTTAGATGTTTGGAAAAAAGCAAGATTTTTAGCTAAATCAATTATAGAAGTAACTGAATTATTGCCAAGCAAAGAAAATTTTGCTATTGGCTTTCAAATAAGAAAATCTGCAATTTCTATCCCGTCAAATATTGCTGAAGGATGCGGCAGAAACACAACTAAAGACACATTACAATTTTTATACATTGCAAGAGGTTCATTATATGAAGTAGAAACTCAATTAATTTTGTGTTTTGATTTCAATTATATTACAGAAGAAAAATTGAATGAATTGAATGAACAAATAACTGAATGTAAAAAACTATTAAATGGTTTTATTAATTACTATATATCAAAACTAAATATCAAAAACTAAATATCAAAAACTAAAAAATTATAAAATAAGGTTCATACAGTAGTCTCTTAATCTGACAACTATCAACCGACAACTATCAACTAATATGGAAAACAACATACTACAAATAATCTACTTAATAGGCTCAGTAACATTTATACTTGGCTTAAAATTTTTAGGAAACCCTGCCACTGCGCGCAAGGGTAATTTAATGGCTGCCTTTGGAATGATCATATCCATTTTTGGTACCATATTTTTATACACCACCGAAGCAGGTGCACACTTACATAACCTCGGTTTTATATTTGGTGCATTATTAGTTGGAACTGTTGTTGGCTGGATGATTGCCAAAAAAGTTCAAATGACTGCCATGCCCGAAATGGTGAGTTTATTTAACGGAATGGGTGGCGCTTGTGCCATGTTAATTTCTGTAATTGAATTCAAACATTTAAGTGAAACCGATTTATCATTGGTGGAACCTTCTCATTTATTAATTATATTATTAGGATTAATCATTGGTTCGGTTTCATTTGCTGGAAGTATTATAGCTTGGGGTAAATTAAGCGGAAACGTAAAAGACAAATCATTAGGAATGCAACAAGTGATCAATATTGGTTTGTTGTTAGTCATATTGGTTTTAACAACTATTATGATCATGGGCAATGGTGTTTATACCATCGAATTATTCTATGCAGTTTTTGCTTTATCATTATTATACGGAATATTATTTGTTTTGCCAATTGGTGGTGCCGATATGCCAGTAGTAATTTCTTTATTGAACTCGTTTACGGGTGTAGCTGCTGCTTGTGGCGGATTTTTATACGACAATAAAGTCATGTTGGTAGGAGGAATTTTAGTTGGTTCGGCCGGAACATTATTAACCATTGTGATGTGTAAAGCCATGAACCGTTCTTTGTTAAATGTATTGATAGGAAACTTTGGTGGAAATGCCAATGCTGCTGATGCAGTTCCTTCAAACTTTGAAGGATCAATAAAAGAAGTGACTGCAAGCGATGCAGCTATTTTAATGAAATATGCTAAGAAAGTAATTATTGTTCCTGGATATGGTTTAGCAGTTGCGCAAGCACAACACATTGTTCACGATTTAGAATTATTATTAGAAGCAGAAGGCATAGATGTAAAATATGCCATTCATCCTGTTGCAGGACGTATGCCTGGCCACATGAATGTGTTGCTTGCCGAAAGTAATGTAAGCTACGATAAGTTAATAGAAATGGAAGAAGTAAATCCTGAATTTGCTACTACCGATGTGGTATTAGTAGTTGGTGCAAACGATGTGGTAAATCCTGCGGCTAAAACCGATCCCACTTCACCTATTTACGGAATGCCAATATTAGATGTAGAAAATGCTGCCAATGTGATTGTAAACAAACGAAGCATGAAAGCTGGTTATGCAGGTATTGAAAATGAATTGTTCTATAAACCAAAAACCAGCATGTTATTTGGCGATGCCAAAAAAGCTTTGACTCAGTTAGTGAGTGAAATTAAGGCTTTGGGATAGAATTAAGTAATAAAAAAATTTAAATTAAAAGGGTTGGCTTCGGTCAACCTTTTTTTTGTTAAAAAGAAAATCGCTTTTAAATAAATTTAAAATTTAAATGGATTTTCGCTAATGGCTTTAGATGGTGAAAACACCAACCGCAAACTAAAATTAACGATTTTATAATACTTCGCCCAGTGTTGAAAAAACTTCTACACTTGGTAAAAACTTTCTTTCTTTAAGCAAATAGCCATTACCACGAACCAAAATATTTACTTTTATATTTTCAATACAAATAGGTGAACTTTCACTTACATCGGTAATATTTGAAAATTTGATATCTCGTCCATCCACAATTACTACCGCTCCGCTGCCTATCACTTCTAAGTAATTGTTATCAATAACTATTACACCGGTATCTTCGCCAAGGCCAATTCCAGTGCATTGTGGATTGCTTGCTACTGCTTGTGCCAAACGGTTAAAACGTCCACGTTTATCAAAATGAGAGTCAATGATTACATTAGGAATAAATGCTAAACCAGTAGTGATTTTTACTTCACCTTTTAAATGTGCTAACTCACTTTTACCAGAATAAATCATGGTATTACTCATGGCCATTGCACCCGCACTTGTACCCGCTATTACAAAACTTTCTTCATTGAAATACCTATCGTGTAATACTTGATAAATTTCTGTACCACCAAAAATACTTGTTAAACGTAATTGGTCACCACCAGAAAATAAAATGCCGTCACAATCTTTTACACGTTGAATATATTCAAGATTATGAACGTCTTCACGGTTTCTAATGTTCATTACGCCAGCGCGTTTACAGCCTATTTTGCTAAAAGTGTCAATGTAATTTTGACCTACTTCTTGCGGAATAGATGATGCGGTTGTTATTACTTCAATTTTTTTATCAATTCCTCCAACTTCTTCTACAAAACGTTTAAGAATTGATAAACTGAAAAAATTTAAACTTTTATTTGAATGTATATATCCTTTTTCGGGTTCAGTGCCTTTATCTTCAGCACCGCCAATGGATATTAGTTTTCCTTTAGGTGTATTCAATTGATTTATTTTTAAAAATAAAAATAGTATTCCCCCCGAATATAAATGATATTACAAGTATAAATATTAGCTTATACTAATATTTATACTTGAACCACATAAATACACAAAAACATAGAAATTAGTTTTAAAAATATGTATTGATTTGGTTTTAAATCAAATTTGCGATTTTAAATTTTAAAATTATTCTTTTGGTTCTGTAGGTTCTTCCGTTTGTTCTTCGTTCAAATAATCGTCTTCACCTTCCCACTCTTGGTCAGGGCTAATCCACTCTTCACCTTCCATCATTTTACGGTATTCTATTAGTTCTTCTTTGTTGTATTTATTGCTATAATCGCTTAATAAATCTAACAAATAATCTAAATTTGCTACACCATCATCTTCAGTATATTCAAAGGTGTAATTACCATTTACTTGAATGTTTTCGTAAGCCAAACGAATCATGCGTACATAACCAGGTTGGTTTAAGTTGTCAATAAAAAATTTACGTAATTCTTTTAATTGATTTACTAGCTTTTCACCTTCAAATCCTTCTTTAGCCAAAGTTACTTTTATGGCATCTATCAATTGCTTCATTGCTTATTTTTAAATTATAATGAGGGCGAAAATAAGGTTTTGTTTCAAAATTTACCTACATTTTTAAAAAAAGCTTTTTGTTACTAACATTTTGTATTTAATATTTAGAAATGGTTAATCTTTCTAATCATTAAATCATCTAATTTTTAATAATTAAACAAACATGTCATCTTGTTCTTTGTCAAGGTCATCTTGTTCTTTATCAATTTGCCGTTTTACTAATAATTGCAAAGCTGGGCCAGCCATAATTGATGTTATAACAGCCATAATAACAATGGCTACAAACAGTTTTTCATTGATTAAATCGGCTTGTAAAGCCAATATTGCTAAAATAATTCCCATTGCCCCACGGGCATTCATTCCAAAACCTACAGCTATACTTTCTTGTTTGGTTAATCCACCCCAAAATGCACCTAAGCCCGCTCCAATTAATTTGGTGGCAATGGCTAAAACTAAAACCAATAAAGTAATTTGCAAATCAAAATTAGCAAAAAAATCTACTTTAAAACCAATGGAAACAAAAAATAAAGGTGCAAAAATATTTGTTACAAATTGATTCACTATTTCACGTGTTTTTTCAGTTAAATGAACACTGTCGCCAAATGCAATTCCAACTATAAAAGCACCAAATATGGCATGAATACCTATGAATTCTGTAAAGGCAGCGCCCAAAAAAGCCAAACCCAATGAAAGACTTAAAAAACCACCCGGCCAACTAAAGTTTTTTTGCGCCCATGGCAATGATTTATTGATAATTATTCGTCCAACAGTAAGCATTGCTACCGAATAAAGAATGGTTAAACCTAATGTAAATATAAACCCATGACTATGAGAACTAATTTTTAACATTCCCAGAATTACTGAAAATAAAAGCCAACCAACAATGTCATCGAACATGGCAGCTACAATAATTATCATTCCTACTTTTGACCTAAATAATCCTAAATCCATTAAAGTTCGGGCAATAATTGGTAAAGCAGAAACTGCCAAAGCAGTTCCAAAAAATAAACTAAATAAAATTAATTTTGAACTACTTGTAAAATATTCGCCAAAAAGTGGGTAGTAATAGTAGGCCACTAAAAAACCAATTGCTAATGGAATAATTAACCCTAAAAAACTTGTTTTTAAAGCAGTTTTTCCCTGTTGGCGAATGATGGATAAATCAACTTCCATGCCTGCCACAAATAATAACATGATGACTGAAATGGCGGTAATTCCATTAAATGCAATCATAGAATTACTATGTTGGTTTAAAACTAAAGTACTAATGTTTGGAAAATAATGGCCTAATAAACTTGGTCCTAAGCAAATTCCAGCTACTAATTCACCAACAACCAAAGGCATTTTAAACTTTCGAAAAAACTCACCAACAAGCCTTGCTATTATGAGCAAAACGCCTAAGCTAAATATTAAACTTATTATGTCTTGTTGACTTAAAGAGGTGTTCATTGATAGGTGTTGAAGTTTTTGTGTGTTAAAGTGTTTAGGTGTTGAATTGTTTCGGAGTTTTATGGTTGAATTATAATATTGCTTATGGTTGAATTTTCACAATTCTCATTTCTCATTTTTGTCATTCAGTATTTCGAACTCAAGTTACTCTTCTTTAACATTTACCAATAATAAATTACAAGGTAAATCGGCTAAAGCAAACTCAATGTCTGTTGGAAAAACTCGGTCAATTAAATTCATTTTCCTGTCGGGAGAATTTAAAATCAATAAATCAGCATGATGTTCACGTGCATATTTTGAAATAATATATCCTGGTTTTCCTTCTATTCTGTCAATGTTAATTTTTAAATTGCCACAATCATTACAACTTAATATATAATTCAATCTTTTGTCTTCTTCTTCAATTAAATTTTCCTTGTGCTTTACAACTTCATTTTCTTTGAATTCATCGCTTCTAATTAAAACAGCTTTGTTCAAATCTGTTTCTTGAATTACGTCTACATTTTTAACTTTAAATGCTTTGGCAATTTCAATAGCTACCGCAATGGTGTTTTCGGTTTTTGGATTATTTGAACCTTCCACCACAATATATTTTAATGGACTTGACTCTATTTTTGGTTCGGTAAGCATTAACATACTACACTTTACTTTTCGGCTTAATTTACGAGCTACACTACCCATAATATATTTTATTAAACTTTCTTTTTCTAAAGCCCCAGCTACTAATAAATCAAGTTGTTCTTCATTACAAATATTTAAAATTGTTTCTACTGTTTCGCCTTCTTGCCAAATTAGTTTTGAATTATTTAACAAGTTATATTTTTCTAAATATTCATTGATAGTTTTAAAATCTACTTCACTTTTATTTCCAACATGAATAAAAACCATTTCCGATTTTAAGCCAACTTGCATTTTTGCTGCTTCCGCAATTATCGATTCTAACCTTGGCGAAAAGGCAATTGCAATGCCTATTTTTTTAAAAACTAATTCTTTTTTCTCTCCACTCATCTTTTTTATTTATTAATTTTATAAATAGAACAATCAAATATTGAATTTGTTCTATTTTAATTTACAAATTAAACATATTTATTCGTTACAAAGTAACCATACTAAACTAGTAATTGCGGCAGCACCCAAATTTAATTCACGCTCATTTACATTTTCAAAAATATCGTTTTCGGTATGGTGATAATCAAAATATCTTTGTGAATCGGGAACATAACCTATTAATGCTTTGCAATTATTTTTCAATGGACCAATATCAGCGCCACCGCCTCCTAAATCTATTTTATCCCAACCATAATTTCTGAATAAATGCGATTTAGCATTCATGTTTTTATAAATGGTAGAATCACTAATTCCAAACCCACGAGGTACAAATCCGCCTGCGTCAGTTTCAATGGCGGCATAATGATTTTCATTGTTTTTTTCTGCTAATTCATCATATTTTATTCCACCACACAAGCCATTTTCTTCATTCATAAATAATACAGCGCGCAATGTTCTTTCATGTTTTAAATTTAAGGTTTTAAACAAACGCAAAACTTCCATGCTTTGCACACAACCTGCGCCATCATCGTGAGCACCTTCGCCTACATCCCAACTGTCTAAATGGCCACCAATTAATATAATTTCATTGGCTTTAGTTGTTCCATTTAATTGGCCAATTACGTTATAGCTCAAAACACTGTCGATGGTATTGTTACAATTTAAGTTAAAGTAAAACTTGGTTTCGTTATTTGTTTTAAGCGATTTACTCAACACATCGGCATGGTCACTGCTAATGGCACAAGCTGGAATTTTAGGAAACGAATCGTTATAATACATCGCACCAGTATGTGCAAATTTATCGTGAGCTAAAGTCATGCTGCGAACTACTACGCCAATGGCACCTAGCTTTGCAGCTTCCGAAGCACCTCGTCCACGTTGGTTTACTGCACCTCCATAAGCTGAGCCAGTACTAATAAATGTTGGGTCCATTGGGCGATTAAAGAACACAATTTTTCCTTTCACTTTTTCTTTTCCTAAGCTGCGTAATTCTTCAAAAGTTTTTACTTCAATTACGTTGGCAGTAATGCCATCTTTTTGGGTAGAAACAGATCCGCCTAATGCTAAAACACTAAATTCATAAGGTTTATTCTCATTAATTATTTTTCCAATTTCTGTTTTTTTACTTCCTCTAATCCATTTGGGAACCATTACAGGTTGTAACCAAACACTATCAAAACCATAGGCAATCATTCTTTTGTACATTAATTGAACAGCTTTTGCAGCTTGCTCGCTTCCGCTAATTCTATTACCAATATGTTTGCACAAATCATGCAAATCGGCATAAGCTTTTCCGTTTGTTAAAACTTCATCCGTAATTTTTTTTATAATTATAGAATCTTGATTTTGAGCAAAAGATTGAAAACAAAAAAAAGAAAATAATAGTAGGAAATATTTGTTCATGTTTAATGCTATTTATTGTTCAAATATATGTTTTGTGCTGTAAATAAAAAGGGAGAAATTTGAAAAAAAAAATCCTTACAATTATAATTGTAAGGATTTTTTTTATTTAAACCAATCAACTTATTTACTAGTCAACTAATCAACATTTCAACAAGCAACTACTTATCATTTAATCCAATTCCAAGGCCAAATAATGCTGCAACTAAGGCTAAGTGAATTAATAAAACTGCTTTTTGCCAAATAGGTCTTTCATTCCATTTTTGTTCAATATCAAATGGGTCAAAAGCCAGTCCAATACCTATAGAAGCTGCTGCTTGCACATAGTCTTTTGTGAAAATTGCTTGGTATAATCCTAAGATGATAAAACCAATGTATAAATATTTACTGAAAGGCGTTTTCATATTTTTTTTAATTATATTCAAGTTTAAATATTTGCAAAAAACAAGTTTAGCAAAACTACTCAAAAGGCAAAATTTAAATATAAACGGATTTTTTTTATAAATAAACATTTAACGAATCAACCAGTCATCCAATCTCCTATTTGTGCAACGGATATTTACCCATCCAAGTATTTATATTTTTTCTAATATCAGCAAGCATGGCTTCATTTTCGTTGTTCATTAAGGCTGTGTCTATGTATTCAACTATTTGTTCCATATCGGCTTCAGCCATACCACGAGTGGTAATGGCAGCTGTTCCAACACGCATTCCGCTTGTTACAAATGGCGATTTATCATCGAAAGGAACCATGTTTTTGTTAATGGTAATATCTGCTTTTCCTAAAACAGCTTCGGCTAATTTACCTGTTAAATTTTTGCTGCGCAAATCAATTAACATTAAGTGATTATCGGTTCCGCCTGAAATGATTTTATATCCACGACTTACAAATGCATTGGCCATTGCTTGTGCATTAATTGCTACTTGTTGAATATAAGTTTTGTAATTATCACTTAAACATTCGCCAAAAGCTACTGCTTTAGCAGCAATTACGTGTTCTAATGGTCCGCCTTGAGTTCCAGGAAAAACTGCTCCATCCAACAAAGCACTCATCATTTTCAATTCACCTTTTAAGGTTTTTTGTCCAAATGGATTTTCAAAATCATTACCCATCATAATAATTCCACCACGTGGTCCACGTAAAGTTTTATGCGTAGTTGACGTTACAATATGACAATGTTGAATTGGATCGTTTAATAATTTCCCAACTATTAATCCAGCAGGATGTGAAATATCGGCTAATAAAACTGCTCCAACACTATCAGCAATGGCACGTAAACGTGCATAATCCCAATCACGGCTGTATGCCGAAGCACCACAAATAAGCATTTTTGGTTTTTCTGCATGTGCTTTTGCTTCTACTTTATCCCAATCAATTAAACCTGTTTCTTGATCCACACCGTAAAACGAGGGAACATATAATTTACCAGAAAAATTAACGGGAGATCCATGTGTTAAATGTCCACCATGAGAAAGGTCGAAACCTAAAATTTTATCGCCAGGATTTAAGCAACCTAACATAACAGCTGCATTGGCTTGTGCCCCCGAATGTGGTTGAACATTGGCCCAAGTAGCACCAAACATTTGTTTTAAACGATCAATGGCTAAATTTTCGACTATATCTACCACTTCGCAACCGCCATAATAACGCTTGCCTGGTAAACCTTCAGCATATTTATTGGTAAGCACACTTCCCATGGCTTCCATTACTTGTGGACTAGTAAAGTTTTCAGAAGCAATTAATTCTATGCCATGTTCTTGACGACTTTTTTCTTGATTAATTAAATCAAATATAACGGTATCTCTTTGCATGGTATTTAAAAATATTTTACGAAAGTAAATTATAGGAAACAATATACCAAAGTTAAATAGTTTGATAAAAGTCTATTTAAAAATAGTTTCAAAAAAAATAGTAATAAATAGTTCTTTTATTTTTTAAACCACATAGGTACATAAAAAACATAGTTTGGATACTGTATTTTACGCTATTAATTTTGGAGAAATTATTGATTATTTTAATTGTATACTCACATTCAACTTATCTCAAAGGATATGTCTTCTATGTTTCTATGTGGTTCAATTAGCTTTTAAAAGGTACTTTATTTTAAACAATTATTTTTTGCACCAAAGACCAAACCAATACAAACGCTACAATTACAAACACAATTCCGATGATGTGATTGAGTAATTGTTGTTTTTTTACAGATAGTAAATGCTTTACTTTATTGGCGGAATAACAGATAACAAATTGGTGAAAAAACATAGCTCCTAATGTTACACTAAAAAATATAACTACTTCAAATAAAGTTGGTAAACTGCTTTTAACAAAAGCTGCTAATCCTAACCAAAATAGTAAGTTTAAAGGATTGATACTATTAAGCATAATGCCTTTCATAATATAAATAAAATTCCCTCGTGGCTCAATTGGACCTTCATTAGGATCATTTGCTTTTTTCAAAAAAGTGCTAATACCTAAAATTACTAAAGCCACAAATCCAATTAATCGAATTTCAGTATCTAGTTCCTTTAATTGATTTTCGACAAAGCTGGCGCCAAAAATACATAGCGCTATAAAAACCAAATCGCTTAAAAGCATTCCTAATGCGATCAGCAAACCTTTTTTATAACCTTGTTCTATGCTTGCATGAAGCAATGAAAAAAAACCAGCACCAAATGATAGTGAAAGAATTAATCCTGTTATGTATCCTTTGATGATAGTTTGAATCAAAATATTTTTAAATAAATATGTTGGCAAAATAACATTAACTATCTAAAAATCACAAAGCATTTTAATTAATAATTTTAAGTGCAAATAAATAAATGTTTTGTAAAAATTTGGTGAATATAAAGTAACAGATACATTTGTACTCTTATTTCATAAAAAATAAACGTGGGAGAGCATCAAAGCATTCATAATAAGCTAACATTAGCCGGACTTTTAGTAACACTTGGAATTATTTTTGGCGATATTGGTACTTCGCCCTTATATGTATTAAATGCAATTGTAGACAAAAATGTCATTACAAAAGATTTAATTTATGGTGGACTTTCTTGTATTGTTTGGACCTTAACGCTTCAAACAACATTAAAATATGTATTGATTACATTAAATGCTGATAACAATGGTGAAGGAGGAATTTTTTCATTGTATGCATTGGTTCGTAGACGTAAACCATATTTAATTTTTCCTGCTATTATAGGTGGTTGTGCTTTATTAGCCGATGGGGTAATTACGCCTCCAATTTCAGTTTCTTCAGCTATTGAAGGTTTGCGATTAATAAAATCTGACACATTTAATTTTTCTGAAATTCCTACCGTTCCAATCGTAATTGCCATTATCAGTTTTCTGTTTTTAATTCAAAGAGTTGGAACTTCTATTGTAGGTAAATCGTTTGGACCAATTATGTTTATTTGGTTTGGAATGATTGCCATTTTAGGAATTAGTAAAATTGGGTCACATATTGATGTTTTAAATTGCTTAAATCCATACTATGCTTATAATTTATTGTTTAATTACCATGAAGGATTTTGGATTTTAGGTGCTGTTTTTTTATGTACTACTGGGGCAGAGGCTTTGTATTCCGATCTTGGTCATTGTGGTAAAAATAATATCAGAGTGAGTTGGGTTTTTGTAAAATCGGCTTTGCTTTTAAGCTATTTTGGTCAAGGTGCAAATTTATTAGCACATGAAGGACAAACTTTGGCTGAAACAGGTATTAATCCTTTTTATGATTTGATGTCACTTGAGTTTTTACCTTTTGGAATTGCTATAGCTACAATGGCGGCAATTACTGCAAGTCAAGCATTAATTAGTGGTTCATTCACATTGATTTCTGAGGCTACAAGATTAAATGTTTGGCCAAAAGTAGCTTTAAAGTATCCGAGTGAAATGAAAGGCCAATTATATGTGCCAAGTGCAAACATTATTCTTTGGGTTGGTTGTATTGGAGTTGTTTTGTATTTTAGAGAATCAAAAGCAATGGAAGCTGCCTATGGTTTAGCCATTACTATTGCCATGTTAATGACTACTTTATTGTTAGTAAATTATTTAAGAACTATCAAAGTAAATAAATGGTTAGTGGCATTATTGTTATTGGTTTATCTTGGAATAGAAGGTTCGTTTTTAGCAGCTAATTTGGTAAAATTTTCACATGGTGGTTGGGTAAGTTTAGGAATAAGTAGCATATTCATTTTTATCATGTTAATTTGGTATAAAGGTAGAAAAATCAAAAATCGTTTAACGGAATTTGTACAGCTAAAAACCTATATTCCTATTTTAGAACAATTGAGTAAAGATGAATCGGTTTCAAAATTTGCAACGCATTTAGTTTATTTAACCAGTGCTGATTTAAAGAATGAAATTGAATCAAAAGTGATGTATTCTATTTTGCAAAAGCAACCTAAACGCGCTGATATTTATTGGTTTGTTCATATTCATGTAGATGATCAGCCTTATACCATGGAATATAAAGTAGATCATATTGTGCCAAATGATATTGTAAAAGTAGAGTTTAAATTAGGGTTTAGGGTTGAACAAAAAATTAATTATTACTTTAGAAGAGTAGTAGAAGAATTAGTTTTAAACAAAGAAGTAGATGTTACAAGTAGATATACTTCATTGCGTGAACAGAATATTACAGGCGATTTTAAATTTGTAGTTTTACAACGTCATTTATCAACCGAAAACGAATTGTCGGAATTTGAACAATGGATCATGGATGTATATTTTACTTTAGATAAATTAAGTTTATCGGAAGCAAAAGCATTTGGACTTGATACTAGTTCCGTATTAATTGAAAAAGTGCCATTGGTAATTACTCCTTTAAAAGAATTTAAGTTAAAAAGGACGTATTAATTTATAACTTCTAATAAATCTTCCAAACGCATACTTCTTGATCCTTTCATAAACACATTTGTGTCGGATAAAGGATTAGTTTTTAAAAACTCTTTACACTCATTTGTAGTGTTAAAAGCATGGAAAATATTTTTTGTTTTCATAAAGTTTTCACCACATAAGAACACGTTTTTAAGATTTAATTTCACACATAAATCTA
>CANGPW010000009.1 GCA_947456185.1 Bacteroidota bacterium
ATACTTCATTATTATCAGTATCACCAAATACATTTAGTTGTTCAAATATTGGTGCTAACACCGTAACATTAACCGTAACTGATGTAAATGGAAATATTAAAACAGGTACTGCAATTGTAACAGTTGCAGATACAGTTAAACCAGTTGTAATAACACAGAATATCACTGTTCAATTAAACAGCTTAGGTACTGCTTCTATAACTGGCGCCCAAGTGAACAATGGCTCAACAGATGCTTGTGGAATAGCAACCTATACAGTATTACCAAATGCATTTAATTGTTCAAATGTTGGAACAAACACAGTTACTTTAACTGTAACCGATATTAATGGAAATATTAAAACAGGAACAGCAATTGTAACAGTTGCTGATACAGTTAAACCAGTTGTAATAACACAAAATATCACAGTTCAATTAAATTCAATTGGAGTAGTAACAATATCAGGTAATCAAGTAAACAATGGTTCTACTGATGTTTGTGGAATATCAACTTTTACAGTATCACCAAATACATTTAGTTGCTCAAATGTTGGAACAAACACAGTAACATTAACCGTAACTGATGTGAATGGAAATATTAAAACAGGTACTGCAATTGTAACAGTTGCAGATACGGTAAGACCGGTAGTAAATACACAGAACATTACAGTTCAATTGAATTCATCTGGATCTGCTTCTATAACTGGAGCCCAAGTAAACAATGGATCAACAGATGCATGCGGAATAAATACTTCATTATTATCAGTATCACCAAATACATTTAGTTGTTCGAATATTGGAACAAACACCGTAACATTAACCGTAACAGATGTAAATGGAAATGTAAAAACAGGAACAGCAACGGTAACAGTTGCAGATACAATTAAGCCAGTTGTTAATACACAAAATATAACTACTTACTTAGGTTCAAACGGAACAACATCAATTACAGCCGCTCAAATAAACAATGGTTCAACTGATGCTTGTGGAATAGCAAGTATATCCGTTTCGCCATCAATTATTACTTGCTCAGATTTAGGATTAAAAACGGTAACCTTAACCGTAACTGACGTTAATGGTAACGTAAATACAGCTACATCAACTGTAATTGTATTAGATCCAATAGCACCAGTAGCAAGACCAAAAGCGAGATATAATGCATATTTATCGCTCAATGGTCAAGTAATAATCAATCCTGGTTTATTAGACAGTGCTAGTACAGATAATTGTACTATTACTGGTAGAGTATTGAGTCAATCAGTATTCAATTGTGCTAACACTGGTATTAATAATATACTCTTTACTGTTCAAGATCAAAGTGGTAATTCAAATTCAGCTACAGTAGCAGTAAATATTATTGACACAATTGCACCAAATGTTATTGTTTCAAATCAAAGTGTATATTTAAATGCTTCAGGTACGGGTTCAATTACAGCTGCCCAAGTAAATAATAACAGTACTGATAATTGTGGTCTAGCTACATTTGCTATTAGCAAAAACACCTTTACTTGTTCAGACTTAGGAACTAATAATATCATATTTACTGCAACAGATGTGAATAGCAATATTAAAACATCAAATGTTATTGTAAACGTGTTTGATACTATTCGCCCTAACATGCTTACAAAACGAAATATCAATGTTTATGTAAGTTCAAATGGAACAGCTAGTATTACTGTTGCTGATGTTGATAGTGCTAGTACTGACAATTGCAGCATAGCAAATAGAACATTGAGCCAAACTTCTTTCACATGTGCTAATATTGGAGTAAATACTTTAACATTAAGTGGAACAGACATTACAGGAAATGTTGGTAGTAGAACATTTACAATAACAGTATTAGACACGTTAAGACCATTATTAACAACTAAACCTGCTAGTATATATTTAAACGCAACTGGATCAGCAAGTTTAACAGCCGCACAAGTAATATTAAACAGTAGCGATAATTGTTCATCAGCTTTAATCAGTAGCATCAATCAAAATAACTTTAGCTGTGCCAACTTAGGATTAAACACGGTAGCAGTAACATTAACAGATGCAAGCGGAAACTTTATAACAAATAATGCATCGGTAACAGTAATAGATACAATTAAGCCTAATGTATTAACTCAAAACAGAACAATATATTTGAATGCTATAGGTACAGCAAGTTTAACAGCTGCTCAAGTAAATAATGGCACTACAGATAATTGTACTATTCAAACATTGAGTATTAGTAAAACAGCTTATACAGCTGCTGATTTAGGTATCAACAATATCACATTTACTGCAACTGATAACAGTAGCAATAGCCAAACTGTGAATGTAATTGTTACTGTGTTAGATACAGTAAGACCATTAGTTATTACACAAAACAGAACTATATACTTAAATGCAAGTGGTACAGCAAGTTTAACTGCAGCTCAAGTGAACAACGGTTCAAGTGATAACGTAGGTGTTACAAGTATATTATTAAGTAGAACAGCATTTAGCTGTTCAGATCTTGGTGCTAACTTAGTTACTTTAACTGTTAGTGATATCAGTAATAATAGTGCTTCTGGAACTGCAACAATTACTGTTTTAGATACAATTAGACCTTTAGCTGTAGCAAGAAACCTTACTCTTTATTTAAATGCAATCGGTCAAGTAAGTATTACACCGGCACAAATAAATAATGGATCAACTGATAATTGTAGCATTGCATCTTATACATTAAGTAAGTCTGCTTTCAATTGTACCGATAGAGGAATAAATTCAAATACCATTACATTATCAGTAACAGATGGTAGTGGAAATACTTCTAATGCATTGGCAAATATTTCAGTATTAGATACTATTAAACCTAATATTGTTGTGAACAACAATTTGAATATTTACTTAAATGCAAGTGGAGTGGCAACATTAACAACTGCACAAGTAAACAATGGTTCAAACGACAATTGTGGTATTACAGCTTTAGCTTTAAGTAAAACTAGCTTTAATTCAACTAACTTAGGCTTAAACATAGTAAACTTTACAGCAACTGATGCAAGTGGAAATAACCAGTCAGTAAATGTGAATGTAAATGTGTTAGATAGCATGATGCCAGTTGCAATTGCTCAGAATAGAATCATTTATTTAGATGCAAGCGGATCAGCAAGTGTAACTACAGCGCAAGTGAATAATGGTTCAACTGACAATGTTGGTGTAACAAGTATTTCATTGAGTAAAACTACTTTTGGATGTAGTAATATTGGAAACAATGCAGTAGTATTAACGGTAAGAGATATTAGTAATAATATTGCTACTGCCAATGCAATTATTACTGTGCTTGACACAATTAAGCCAACAGTTATAGCACAAAACTTAACAGTTTACTTAAATGGTTTAGGCTTAGCAACTATTACACCAACTCAAGTGAATAATGGATCTTCTGATAATTGCAACATTGCTAACTTATCAGTAAGTAAATCATCATTCAATTGTACAGATAGAGGAATTAATTCTAATACTTTAACATTATCAGCTACAGATGCAAGTGGTAACATTTCAAATGCAAGCTTTACGGTTTCAGTTTTAGATACCTTCAAACCAAATGTTGTTGTTAACAATAACTTGAATGTTTATTTGAATGCAAGTGGAACAGCAACTATTACCACTGCACAAGTGAATAATGGTTCAACTGATAATTGTGGTATAACTACATTAACATTAAGTAAAACATCATTCAACGGATCTAACTTAGGCTTGAACATTGTAAGCTTTACAGCAAATGATGCAAGTGGAAACAGTGAGTTAGTTAATGTGAACGTAATTGTGAATGATACCATGGCTCCAATAATTATAGCACGTAATAAAACAATATACTTAAATGCGTCAGGTAGTGCGGCAATAACTGCTAGTGACATAGATAGTGCATCAACAGACAATGTTGGTATTACTTCAAGAACCATAAATAAAACATTGTTTAATTGTAATGATGCTGGTTCGAACTTAATAGAATTTACAGTAGGAGATATTAGCGGTAACAAATTTAGCCAAATAGTAACGGTAACCGTATTAGATACAATACTTCCAGTGGTAAGCACTATTCCTGCTAATGTTTCATTTGGATACTGTGGAGCAAATTATATTCCTAAATTGCCAACGGCAACAGATAATTGTGGAGATGTAACCATCAAACAAACTGCCGGTGTAACATTTGGAAACAAATACCCAGTGGGTGTTACAACTAACATATTTACTTTTGAGGATAAATCAGGTAATAAAGTTACTCGTAGTTATACTGTAACAATTTATTCTAAATATGTACCAGATTCATTCTCTAATATTTCAGTTTGTAGCAGTGTTCCTTCATTTAATTTAACTCCAACAAATGCAAAAGGAGTATATACCTTTAAAGGAAGTGGTGTAACAATTGATGGTAAAATGTTTGATCCGTCTTTATCAGGTTCTGGCAATTATAATGTTACTTATACATTTATTGACAGCATGTCATGTATAACTGAAGGTAACTTCTTTGTAACTGTAAATCGTGCACCAGATAAACCAATAATAGAACGTAAAACTTCCACTTTATTACAAGTACAACAGCAGTTTTCATTCTACCAATGGTTACGTTTTGGTCAACCAATTGCTGGAGCAACAAGCCAAACTTATAATACAACACGCTCAGGGTTATATTCAGTACAAGTGAGTTCAAAAGAAGGATGTAGTTCAGAAAGTGATGCTTATGCAGTCGGAAGTATTGGAGTTAAAAATACAAATACACAAGTAGGATTTAAATTATATCCAAATCCATCAAATGGATTAATATATTTAGAGTTAGATGATCAAAGTGTAATAGAAACTAGTATTAAAGTATTTGATGCTTTAGGCAAATTAGTTTATGAAACTGAAATCAATACCTTCATTACTCAATTAGATTTAAGTAATATAGCAGATGGGACTTATTTTGTTCGCTTAACACAGGTTGGCAAAACAGCTGTTAAACCAATTGTAATTACTAAATAAATTTAAACAAAACTAAAAACACGAAACAAGAACATGAATACAAATTGTTTAAATATAACAAAAGCAATAGTGATGTCAGCCATGCTAATAGGGGGGGGAACCCTATTGGCACAAGCTCCACAAAGCACTCAAACAGTTACAAGTTCTACTTTTGTAAACAAATTGGCTGCAAAAGAAAAGTTTAATCGATTAAGCATTGGTTTTAGATTAAACCATCTATATGATATTCAATATAATGGATTTGGTAAACTAAATGGAACTGAAACTAACGATCCTAGTGGGTTAAATGGAAGTAGTACTAAGTTTGATTTAGCCGTAGGTTTAAACTTTAATTACTTCATAACGAATAAAATTAGCTTAGATTTGGCTTACGACAATGGTAAAATGACAGGTGAAACAAATGATGAAAATGAGTTCTATGAATCCAAAGTGTCATTTTTAACATTTGGACTGAATTTCGACTTAAAAGGAAACAAAAGGGTTAAGCCCTACAAATTTGTTCCATTTTTAAGAGCTAGCGCCTCACGTTCAAGTTATGATACCAAAAGAATGTTTGTTTCAGATGGAGGAGTAAATGGTTTGTCTAGTGGAACTACTTTGCAGGTCGGCTTAGGTGCTGGAATGCGTTATCATTTTAATGACCATTGGCATTTAAATTTTCAAAGTGAAGTTGTTCAAACATACACTGATGCATGGGATGGTTGGGATTATGGTTCAGGAAGAGATTATATGGCTAAAACCTCTATAGGTCTTTGTTTCTCATTTGGAAATAGCTTACACATTGATAGAGTTAGTAACAATCAAATTATTAATAATGAAGCTAAAAATACACCTAATAATGCAAATAGTAGTAATATGTTAGCATTAAGTGATAGCTTAAAAAATATAAATCAGAAAATAGCAAAAATGATAGCTGATAATGAATTGTTAACAAAAGATTCTGATGGTGATGGAATTCCTGATTATAGAGATCAGTGCCCAGAAGTAAAAGGCGCTTTTGTAAATGGTTGTAATGAAATGGATGGCTTAAAAGCTGGAGCTTTATATGAAAATAATAATGTAAATAAGATAGCTAATAATCAGTTGTCAGGCGGGAAAATTAACAATAATAATTCTATAGACTCTACTACAAAAAACAATTTTGGTACTAATTCTTCAATACAAAATTTAAGCAATAACTTAAAAATAGAATTAAGAAATATGCTATTGGTTGAAATGAATAAAATTTATTTTGAAACAAACAAAGCAAACTTAAATGCTACTGATAGGGTTATTTTAACTCAATGTGCTAAAGTAATTATTGATAATCCTTCATTTAAGCTAACAATTTTAGGTTATGCCGATAATGTTGGAAGTGATGAGGCAAACTTTATTTTATCAAAAAACAGAGCGGAAGCAGTGTCAATTTATTTAGAAAATAGTGGTGTTAGTAAAAACAATATTATAATTAAAGCAATGGGTGCTCAAAAAATGATAGGATCTGATGCCAAAGAATCAAATGCCTTTAACAGAAGAGTAGAATTTATTCTAGAATAAAAACTGTTTAATCATTTCAAAAAAAAGACTTCATACCAAAAGTATGAAGTCTTTTTTTGTTTAGGTGTTAAATTAATTTCAGTTTTTTTTGTAAATAGATAATATTTATCTTTTTTCTTTCCACAATCTTTATTCTTCGATTTCAAAAATTATCTTTGCCCAATTTATTTATAAGCGTAACAAGTTAACTACTTGAAAATGTGAATTATTGAAATTAATCCAAGCTTTTTTCTTGTTTTAGAAAAGTAAAAAATAAAAATATGCCAAAAGATACAAGCCTCAAATCAGTATTAATTATCGGAAGTGGACCCATTGTTATTGGTCAAGCCTGTGAATTTGATTATTCAGGTAGTCAAGCTGCACGATCATTAAAAGAAGAAGGAATAGAAGTTACATTAATTAACTCTAATCCAGCTACGATTATGACAGATAAAGTAACTGCTGATAATGTGTACTTATTACCTTTAAATATTGACAGCATTGAGCAAATTTTAAAAGAACGACATATTGATGCAGTTTTGCCAACTATGGGCGGGCAAACAGCTTTGAATTTAGCCATTGAAGCTGAAGAAGTTGGATTATGGAAAAAGTACAATGTTAGAATGATTGGCGTTGACATTGCTGCTATTAACACAACTGAAAACAGAGAATTATTTCGTCAGAAAATGATCGACATTGGTGTGCCAGTGGCACAATCAAGAGTGGCAAATTCATTTTTAGAAGGAAAAGAAATAGCACAAGAAATAGGTTTTCCATTAGTAATTCGTCCTTCTTTTACCTTAGGTGGAAGTGGAGGAGGTTTTGTTAATGAAAAATCGGAATTAGATGCCGCTTTAAAACGTGGGTTAGAAGCCTCACCTTCGCATGAAGTTTTAGTGGAAAAAGCATTATTTGGCTGGCAAGAATATGAATTGGAATTATTAAGAGATAGTAATAACAATGTAACTGTTATATGTACCATTGAAAACTTTGACCCAATGGGAATTCATACAGGAGATTCAATTACTGTTGCACCTGCAATGACATTAAGCGATTCAACCTATCAGCGTATGCGTGATATGGCTATACATATGATGCGAAGCATTGGTAATTTTACTGGTGGTTGTAATGTTCAGTTTGCTGTTAATCCAGAAAATGAAGATATTATTTCAGTAGAAATAAATCCACGTGTTTCTCGTTCTTCTGCTTTAGCAAGTAAAGCAACGGGTTATCCAATTGCAAAAATTGCAGCAAAATTAGCTATAGGTTATCACTTGGATGAATTAAAAAATCCTGTAACTAAAACCACTTCTGCTTTTTTTGAACCAGCCATTGATTATGTTATAGTAAAAGTACCACGTTGGAATTTTGACAAATTTAAAGGTGCTAATAAAACATTAGGATTGCAAATGAAATCAGTAGGAGAAACCATGGGAATTGGAAGATCTTTTATTGAAGCATTGCAAAAGGCATTACAATCACTTGAAATTAAACGTAACGGCTTAGGAGCTGATGGTTACCAACAGAAAAAATTAGAAGACATTATTGACAAATTGAAAAACCCAAGTTGGGATAGAATTTTTGCGGTAAAGGATGCTTTAAGCTTAGGCGTACCCATTTCATCTATTGAAAAAATTACACGTATCAGTCGTTGGTTTTTAAATCAAATAAGCGACATGGTACATTTAGAAAATACAGCCAAACGTTTTAACTTAAAAAATATGCCACATGAAATCATGGTGGAGTTAAAGCAAAAAGGTTATAGCGATGCTCAAATAGCTCATTTGTTAGGTGGAGATACAACTGAAGATGAAGTTTGGGACTTACGATCACAAATGAACGTTAAACGTGTATTTAAGATGGTAGATACTTGCGCGGCAGAATTCCCGTCACCAACTAATTATTTCTATTCAACATTTGACCAAGAAGACGAAAGCATAGTAAGTGATAAAAAGAAAATTATTGTTTTAGGTTCGGGCCCAAATAGAATTGGACAAGGAATTGAATTTGATTATTGTTGCGTTCATGGCTTATTAGCTGCTAAAGAATGCGGATATGAAGCCATTATGATTAACTGTAATCCTGAAACAGTTTCTACCGATTTTGACATGGCAGATAAATTGTATTTTGAACCAATATTTTGGGAACATTTACGCGAAATCATTGAAAAAGAAAAACCAGTTGGTGTAGTTGTTCAATTAGGAGGTCAAACGGCTTTAAAAATTGCAAAGAAATTGCATGAGCATGGAATAAAAATTATTGGAACCAGTTTTCCTGATATGGATATTTCGGAAGACAGAGGCTTGTTTTCTGATTTGTTAAAAGAATTAGATATTCCTTATCCAAATTATGGAGTAGCAGAAGACGCTGACGAAGCCATTGCGGTAGCAAAAGTTGTTGGTTATCCAGTTTTGGTTCGCCCAAGTTACGTGCTTGGAGGACAAGGAATGAAAATTGTAATCAACGATGAAGATTTAGAAAAAGCAGTAATAGATTTATTAGGTGATTTACCTGGAAATCGTGTTTTAA
Organism: Bacteroidota bacterium; assembly: GCA_947456185.1. Lineage (GTDB taxonomy): Bacteria > Bacteroidota > Bacteroidia > UKL13-3 > UKL13-3 > JAAFJM01. The sequence continues at coordinate 8,997 of CANGPW010000009.1, forward strand.
TTGATCATTTTTTAGATAGAGCAGAAGAAGCAGAAATTGACTTAATATGCGATGGCGAAACTGTTCATATTATAGGAATGATGGAACATATAGAACCTGCAGGAATTCACAGTGGAGATTCAAGTGCGGTTTTGCCTCCATTTAGTTTAAGTGAAAATGTTCAAAAGCAAATGGAAGATATTGCTACTAAATTAGCCTTTAAAATGAAAATTAGGGGTTTAATGAATATGCAATTTGCCATCAAAAATGAAAAAGTTTATGTAATTGAAGCCAATCCTCGCTCAAGTAGAACGGTTCCATTTATTGCCAAAGCATATGGAATAGCTTATGTAAATATTGCGACCAAAATTATGTTAGGCGAAAACAAATTAACAGACTTTGTATTTGAACGAAAATTGGAAGGATATGCCATTAAAGAGCCAGTTTTCTCGTTTGAAAAATTTGAAAATGTAAATAAAGAATTAGGCCCTGAAATGAAATCTACAGGTGAAGCAATTCGTTTTATAAAAGATTTAAATGACCCTCATTTCCGTCAATTAAAAAACCAAAAAAGCATGTTTTTAAGTCGATAATTTTAAAAATAAAATATAAAAAAAAGGGTGTTCAGTTTAAATTGTACACCCTTTTTTATTGATTAGTTTTTTGTTATTTTACTGGTCATATAAAGCATTTCTCTTCCAATTTCTTTTACTTTTTCTAGGTATTTGATGCTTTCAAATTCAGTGTCATCAAATTCTTTTGGATCAATATAAGGCAATGAAATTTTTTTAAATGCGCCTGCAACAAACGGGCAACCTTCATCGGCTTGGCTGCACACCATAATGGCTATATAATTGGTTTGTGGATTATAGTTTTCTGAGTAAACTTTTGAATACAAAATATCCATGCTTTCATCTTCTTCGCCTAATGTAATATGATACTTTGGATTTGAATTTTCATCTAATTTTCTCACTTTAAAACCATATTCTTTTAGGGCATTTACCATTCTAAAATTGAATGAAGTGGCTTCCGTTCCACCCGAAAACGTATCAATATTTTTTATATTATAATGTAAGGCTGCTGTTTTTATCCATAACTGTCCTAGCTGACTTCTACGAGAATTATGTGTACAGATTACAGTAATTTCCGCCTTGCCAAAATTTATTAAACTTTCATTGATGGCCAAGGCTAAATTTTCAAGTTCAAGTTTTCGACTTTCGGTTATTAAATCGAATTCTATTATCAATTCATTTACTGAATGATTTAGATTTTTATAAAGTTTCATTTTTATAAAGTTTTGTTTTTAAATAATAAGCAAATTTTACCAATAAAATCAATGCAGGAACTTCCACCAACGGACCAATTACTCCGGCAAATGCTTGTCCGCTATTGATACCAAAAACTCCAATGGCAACTGCAATGGCCAACTCAAAATTATTGCCAGAGGCGGTAAAAGAAATAGCTGCATTTTGTGCGTAATCAGCGCCAAAAAATTTGCTTACATAAAAAGTGAGTGTAAACATAATGGCAAAGAAAATGACCAATGGAATGGCAATTCTGATTACATCAAAAGGAATATCAACAATCATTTGGCCCTTTAAATTAAACATAACTACAATGGTAAAAAGTAAAGCAATTAATGTAATGGGCGAAATTTTGGGAATAAACTTTCTATTGAACCATTCTTCGCCTTTTGTTTTGGTTAAAACCAGCTTGCTAATTACTGCCAAGGCAAAAGGAATTCCTAAATATACACTAACAGTTTTAGCTATTTCGCCAATTGTAATATCAATGCTTAAAGCTTTTATTCCAAAAAATGGCAACATAATTTCTAAATAAAAATAAGCATAAACACTGAAAAAAAGTACTTGTAAAATACTATTAATTCCTACCAAACCTGATACATATTCTCGGTTTCCACCAGCCAATTCGTTCCAAACAATTACCATGGCTATGCATGGAGCAAGTCCAATAATTATTAAGCCTGTCATGTAATCAGGATAATCTTTTAAAAAGGTAATGGCTAAAAAAAACATCAAAAATGGACCAACAATCCACGTGATGAAGAATGATACAAACAATAATTTTTTATTATGGAATAGCGTTGGAATTTTTTCGAATTTTACTTTGGTAAGCGGGGGATACATCATTAAAATTAATCCAATGGCCAAAGGAATATTGGTAGTTCCTTTCGAAAAAGAATTGATAAAATTAGCCGATGATGGAATAAAATAACCAATGGATACGCCAATACCCATGGCTAAAAATATCCAAAGTGTTAAATATTGATCTAAAAAACTTAATCGTTTTTGTTGTGCAATTGTTTTGTTTGTATTCATTGTTTATTTGGGTTTAAATTATATAACAACAATTTGATTTTTTATTTTGTAAATGATTATTGATATGCGAAAAAAATGCTTGCAAAATGCTCAATGTTTCTTCATTGATACAATAACAAATGGCATTTCCTTCAATGTTTCCTTTGATAATTCCAGCGTTTTTTAGTTCCTTTAAATGCTGTGAAACTGTAGGTTGTGCCAATGGCAATACATTTACTATATCGCCACAAATGCATGAATCTACTGAAAGTAAATATTCAATAATTGCCACACGTGCTGGATGCCCTAATGCCTTAGCTATGGCCGCCAATTGATTTTGTTTTTCGGTAAAATGATCTGTTTTACTTGCTCCCATTATTTTATTATTATATTGCAATATTACGATAAAGATTTATTTATTCAACTTTTTAAATTGAATAATGTTTTTAAAAATTAAAACTTGTAACACTACTCCATATTTTCATGGTCAAAATATCCTTTTGATTTTATTTTGGCAGAGAAAAAATTCAAGAATAAAACCACAAAAAATAAGAACAATAAGGCCTGCGTACTTACTAAAAATCGTCCATAGGTGGTAACGGGATAAAAGTCGCCAAAACCAATAGAGGAGGAGGTGATGATACTAAAATAAATTGCATCAAACCAATGAGTAAAAGTTTGGTTTAAATAATTTCCACTTGCATAAATAACTGCGTAGGCAAACACAACTTCGAGGTAATTAAAAAAAAGTAAAAGCATGGATCTTTTATAAGAACGAGGCCTTGAAAATAAATCGGAAGCAAATATTAAAGTAGGAATGTAAACAATGGTTTCCAATAATAAATATACCAAAACCATAATGATCCAGGGGTAGTATTGCCAATTATTTACCAATATAACAATTGGGAAAATTACTTTAAGTGTTACATAAAAATCCAATGCCAAATCCTGGTATTCAATTCCTTTTTTACTAGCAAAAGTTTTTAAGTAAATGCCTGGGAATAGCAATTGCGATGTAGCTAAAAACAGACGTATAATTTTTTCAATTCCGCTGTCATCTTGGTGATGATTGTGCCAAATAGAGTTTATATTTTTTATGTTTTTTTGAATAGGGCTAACCAATGGCTTTAAATTTTTAGCATTGCTACCCAAAAATAATTTTCGAATGGTGCGTTTCATAATTAGGATGGTTTAAAGTATAGAACAGTGTAAAGTTAAGTTTTATTTTATATAAATAATACTATCATATCTATCAAAATTCATTGATAATAATTGGCATATTTTTTTTAAAAGTTACCTTTTAATAGATTTTTTTGTCAATTTTTAAATTGAAAATGAATAAGAAAAAGCAATTCTAATTTTTTTATAAACTATAAATTTTGTAATCTTGAATAGAATTAAAAAAAAATGACATTAGCTATATTAATCCTTTTAGCCTATTTATTAGGTTCTATTCCTACTGCAGTTTGGTACGGTAAAACTTTTCATAAAATTGATGTTCGCGAGCATGGAAGTGGAAATGCTGGCGCTACGAATACTTTGCGTATTTTAGGTAATAAAGCTGGTTTTATTGTGCTTTTCATTGATTTGTTAAAAGGTTTTTTAGCCTCCAGTTTGATATATTTTTCAGCAATAGAAGTTGAACCTCAAAATCATTTTAACTTCCAAATGGCATTGGGTGTAACTGCAGTTTTAGGTCATGTGTATCCTATATTTGCAGGATTTAAAGGCGGAAAAGGAATTGCCACTATATTGGGCATGTGTATAGCTTTAAATTGGCAAATTGCATTGATTTGTATTTTGGTTTTTGTTACTATTGTTGCTATTACCAAATACATTTCGCTTGGAAGCATGATTACTGCTGGTATTGGTGCAATACTTTCTTTTTATTTTTATAACAATAATGTGCTTGCAAATTGCTTTTTTTGTGCCATAGCAATTCTAGTAGTTTATACTCACAGAACAAATATTACCAGGCTTAAAGAAGGAACAGAAAATAAATTATCATTTAAAAAGAAGAAAAATCAATAATTATTTAAAAATAAATGCAAACAGAAAAAGAACTAGAAGTTGATGTATTGGATTTAATAGACAATGGTTATAAAGTTGTTTTATATAATGACGATGTAAATACTTTTGATTGGGTTATTGAATGTCTATGTGAAATTTGTGAACATGATGCATTACAAGCAGAACAATGTGCCATGTTGGTGCATTATAAAGGAAAAGCTTTGGTTAAAAATGGCGAAGAAGAAAAATTAAAAAGTATTTGCCAAGCGCTTTGCGATAGAGGACTTTCAGCTGTTGTGGAGCAATGAGAAATGAGAAATGGGATTTGAGAGATGGGAATCTTTCAATCCTATAATTTTGTAATTTTTCAATCTTCCAATTTAAAATAATAAAACAAAAATATGTTACATAAAGTAGTTGAAAATGCTAACGAAGCAATCAAAGATATAGCAGATGGTGCAGTAATTATGTTAGGTGGATTTGGACTTTGTGGTATTCCCGAAAATTCAATTACAGCATTGGTCAATAAAGGCGTTAAAAACTTAACTTGTATAAGTAATAACGCAGGTGTTGACGGCTTTGGCATTGGCTTATTGCTCAACACACATCAAGTAAAAAAAATGGTTTCAAGTTATGTAGGTGAAAACGCAGAATTTGAACGTCAGTTATTAAGTGGTGAGTTAGAAGTAGAATTAATTCCTCAAGGAACTTTAGCCACTCGTTGCATGGCCGCAGGTTATGGAATGCCAGCTATTTTTACGCCTGCTGGTATTGGTACAGAAGTAGCCATTGGAAAAGAAACCCGCGAATTTGACGGTCAAATCTATTTGTTAGAACACGCATTTAAGTCCGATTTTGCTATAGTTAAAGCTTGGAAAGGCGATACACACGGAAATTTAATTTTCAGAGCAACTTCGCGTAATTTTAATCCATTAATGGCCATGGCGGGTAAAATTACCATTGCTGAAGTGGAAGAATTAGTGCCAGCTGGCGAATTAGATCCCGATATGATTCATACACCAGGAATTTATGTAAACAGAATATTTAAAGGAGAAAATTACGAAAAGAGAATTGAACAAATTACAACAAGAGCAAAGTAATAGTATTTAAAAACTTAGCATTTACCAAATTAACTTTTCTTTATTTAAAAATGCATTGATTCCACGTTTGCAATCGTTTGTTTGGCGTGCGTGAGAATTCATTTCGGCTGCATAATTTAACGCATCATTCAAATTACGATTTTGTACTTCATCAATCATTTTTTTTGTTAAAGCCAAACTTTGTTCAGATGCTCCGGTACAAAGTTTTTGAGCAAAATTAAACACGTAACTTTCTATGTCATTTGCTGCAATTACTTCATTAATTAATTGATAGTTTTTGGCTTGTTCAGCATTAAATAATTCAGCTGTTAGTAATAATTTTTTAGCGGTTTGTTCGCCTACTTTTCTAACTAAAAATACCATAACAATGGCAGGAACAAATCCAATTTTTACTTCAGAATACGAGAATTTACTTTCAGGAATTGCAAAGCAAAAATCGCAAATACTGGCTAAGCCACAACCACCTGCTATGGCCGCACCTGCTACTTGTGCAATCACAATTTTAGGTGATTGGTAAATCATGGCAAACAGCTCTTTTAAATGATTACTATCTGCTAAATTTTCCTCGTAAGTATTGTTTTGCATGTCTTGTAAACTTGCTAAATCAGCACCACTACAAAAAGCTTCGCCAATAGCTTTAATAACTATTACTTTACAGTTTTTATCACTTTCGGCTTGGGCGAAAACACGTTTTATTTCTGCTACAAATTCAAAACTTAAGGCATTGCGTTTTTCTGGTCGGTTTAAAATAATATAACCCACACGTTCTTTTACTTCAAATAAAACTAAATCGTTCATAGTATTTAAAATTATGGTTCAATATTAAAGGTAAAAGCGCCATTTTCCATCACATTATTTCCATTGATATTTTTATAGCTTAAAAATTTTGAAATTGTTTGAGCTTGATTTGTTTTTAGTTTGGAACTAATTATCACTGAAGCAGTATTATTTTTAATCAAATTAGTATCTATAAATGTTTTTTGAGTTAAAATATTGATACAATCTGGCAAAATAGTTTTGCCAATATTTAGCTTCATTTTGTTCAATGATATTTGCAAATTATTAGAAAATAGAATGGTGTCAATATCAGTAATTCTGCATGCCCAAATATGTTGTTGTATGTGAAAATGGATTTTGTCAGCATTGTTTAACAAGGAAGAATCAGCAATTAATATACTTTTATTGCCATCAAAAATTTGCATAGCAAAAGTTTTATTGATATTGTAAACTGTAATAAATTTTTGATGTTGAATTTTATAATCTTCGTATGCATTTACCAAAAAAACGAGAATAAAAAATACCAATCCGAGTTTTGCCAAGTATTGTTTTCTAGTAATAAAATAACTACAAGTATATGCTACCGCAATAAATATAAGAATGGTTTCTATTTCATTGATTTGAATTCCAGAAATAAAAGAAAATGGCAGTTTTTCGAGCCAAAGCACAATAATATTGGTAATAGCAATAAGCCATTTTACCACCCAACCTAAAGCCATTGCTGCGTATTTAAATAGTGAAAATAACTGAGCCAAACCAGCCATAAAAATCATTGCAATGGCAACAAAAATTACAAATGTAGTTAGCGGAATAATTAATAAATTTGATATAATAAAATAAACTGGAAACTGATGAAAATATAATAATCCTAAAGGAAAAGTTGCCAATTGCGCAGCAATAGAAACCGAAATTATATTCCAAACTTCATTGCCAATTTTACTATTAAAAGTAAACCATTGTTTAAAATATTTTTGAATGTTTACAATGCCAAAAACTGCTAAAAAACTTAATTGGAAACCAACATTCGAAAGCATGTTACTATCAAACAATAGCAGCACAAATGCTGATGCGGCCAAGGTATTATTTATATTGGGTTTGTTCTTTACCATATTTCCTAAGGCAACAAAACTAAACATCACACTTGCTCTTAAAATAGAAGGCGAAAGACCACATAACAACGAATAAGCCCAAATAATAATTAATGAAATAATTGCTTTTAAAACGCGTTGATATTGTCGTTTATCAAAATATTTAAGCAACAAATTAATGAGCCAAAAAATTAAACCAACATGCATTCCACTAACAGCTAATACATGCAAAGTTCCAGTATTTGAATATGCTCTAACCAACTCTGGATTTATTTCATCATCATAACCATAAAGCAATGCTTTGGAAATGGCTATTTCATTTACACCTTGAACATATTTTAAAAGTGAAGCGTTGAAAAATGCTTGTGCTTGATATGCAATTTTCCATAATATATTTCCACCTAAATGGTCAATTACTGCAAAATTATTTTTGGTAATATATGCTTGTCGGTATATTTGGTTAAAAGCAAGGTAACGTTTGTAGTTAAACTCATAAGGATTTTGCGGACCTTTAATTTCTTGACTCGTATTTTTAATTATTAAGCGAGTTCCATATTTTAAATGAGCTAAAATAGTTGAATCTTTTTCAAAATAAATCATCAAATTTCCATCAACTGGAATTGATTTCCCATGATTAATTACAAGTAAAACATTGGCTTTACATTTAATAGAATTTTTACGCATTTGCCCAGGTTCTGAAATATCTATTACTAAATATTCTCCATTGGTTTTGGTAAAATGTGTTTGATAGTTTAAATGATTTTGGCTTGTATGCAATGCAATTCCACTAAATAACAATGTAATATTAAAAAAAATCCCAAAAATTTTATTGTGAAATTGATAAAGAAAAACTTTCCAAATGATGAATAAAACTAGGAATAAAATGGATAAAAGCACTGAAATAGTAATTATTGGCATTGGAAAAAACAGGTTGATTCCAATGCCAATAGTTATTGGGATTACTATTCTAACAAATGGAATTAGATGCCAAAAACCTGCTAACATAAAAACAAATTAAATTAAAATTAATTATATTACAACATACATAATTTTAAACAAGTGTATAAAACTGTTTATTAATGAAACTAATAAATTGATTTTGGGAGTTTATAATTGCACAAACAAATTAAAAATTTATGGGATATTCTACATTATTATTGATTCACAGTTGGTTAAGATGGGCGTTTTTATTTGCGGCATTGTATGCGATTATTCGTTCTTTAGATGGTAAAATAAATAACAAACCATTTGGAAAAGAGGAAAATACAGCAGCTAAAATTTTGGTAGCTTTAACGCATACCATGTTATTGTTAGGATTAGTACTTTGGTTCATTAGTCCAAATGTACAACAAGCATTATCGCAAGGCGCATCGGTTTTTATGAAAGATAAAGTTTTGAGAGCTATGGTAATGGAGCATCCATTAATTAATATTATTGCAGTAGTTTTTATACAATTAGGTAGAATAAAAAGTAAAAAAGCATATGAAGATGCTAGTAAACACATGAGAAGTTTGGTTTATTATGGAATTGGTTTACTTTTAATTTTATCGAGAATTCCTTGGGGAACAAGTCCAATGCTAAGAGGAATGGAATAAATAGCTTTTAAATTAATATTTTAAAATAGCTGTATGCCCTTGTATACAGCTATTTGTGTTTAAAAAGTTTGATGTTTTTATAGTTTTAAATTTTACATGTTTTAGTTCAATTAAAATAATCATGTTTTATTATTCATTTTTCTGCTTTTTGATTCAAACAATTTTATTATTTTCGTCCGATTTTGCTAAAATCAAGATATGTCGAAAAAAGATCAAATAGATAAAAATAAATTGCCAAAACATATTGCCATCATCATGGATGGCAATGGAAGATGGGCGAAAGGATTTGGTAAATTCAGAATTTTTGGACATCATAATGGGGTAACGGCAGTCAGAGAAACAGTCGAAGCCGCAGCTGAAATTGGAATAAAGTTTATTACTCTTTATGCTTTTAGTACTGAAAATTGGAGCAGACCCCAAAAAGAAGTGGATGCTCTGATGGAATTATTAGTTGATACCATTAGAAAAGAAACGCCAACGCTTCAAAAAAATAATATCAAATTAGCATCTATTGGCAATATGAACGATTTGCCTGCCAAATGCCAAATTCAATTACAAGAAACCATTGATGCAACTAAAAATAACAATGGAATGACATTGGTTTTAGCACTTAGTTATAGCGCAAAATGGGATTTGGTAAATGCAGTTAAAAGCATTGCAACGCAAGTAAAAAATAATGACATAACAATAGATGACATAAACGACCAGTTGATAGATAAACATTTGTCGACTAGTGAAATGCCTCATCCAGAATTAATGATAAGAACAAGTGGAGAACAAAGAATCAGTAATTTTTTACTTTGGGAACTAGCTTATGCCGAGCTTTATTTTACATCCAAACTTTGGCCTGATTTTTCAAAAGAAGATTTGTATGATGCCATTTATGATTATCAGCAAAGAGAACGCAGATTTGGCAAAACATCGGAACAATTAAATTCAAACTAAAAAAAGAGAAAGTGGAATAGTTTAATGCTGATTTAAAATTCAAATTGGTTTTAAAAAGTAACTATACACCACTTATTTCGTTATAAACAAATGATAAAAAAAATTGCAATTTTTGCATGTATAATATTTACTTTTATTAATCCAGTTTTTTCACAAACTGACAGTATAATACCTAGTAATTATGCAACCATAGATTATGGTGCGGCTAAAACATATATTGTGGCTGGTTTTGAAGTTTTGGGAACTAGTTATTACGATAAAAGTGTGATACAAATTATTTCTGGAATTACTTTAGGACAGAAAATTAAAATACCTTCCGATGATGTTACCAAAGCAATTACTTCGCTTTGGAAACAAAAATTATTTGATGACGTAAAAATTAGGGTTCAAAAAATTGAAGATGATAGAATTTGGTTGGAATTAGTTTTAAAAGAAAAACCGCGTTTATCTACTTTTAGTATTATTGGAGTTCGTAAAGGAAAAGCCGAAGATATTAGTAATGATTTGACCATAAAAGCGGGTCAAATTATTAATCAAAATTTACTGGTAACCATTGAAAGAGAAATAAAAAAATTCTTTGCTGATAAAGGTCGTTCTGATACCAAAGTAAAATTTGAATTAACGGATTACAACGGAGTAAAAAACACCAATAAATTAAAAATATTTGTAACTCCTGGCCCCAAAATAAAGATTGACCAAATAGTTATAATTGGTAACACTGCATTAACCGCTAAGCAAGTTAGAGGTCAAATGAAAGATACTAAATGGAAGCACAGGATATTTGCTAAATCAAAATTTATAGATGATAATTTTACTGAAGACAAGAAGAAAATTGTAGAAAAATATTTGAGCATGGGTTACCGCGATGTTCAAATAGCTTCAGATTCTGTTTGGAGAGGAAACGACCAAAATGTGAATATCAAAATAGTGATCAATGAAGGTTTGAAATACTATTTTAGAAACATCAAATTCATTGGAAATTCAAAATACAAAGATGAAGATTTGAGCAGAGTTTTGAATATAAACAGAGGTGATATTTATGACCAAACATTGCTTGACCAACGCTTAAATATGAGTCAGCAAGGTTTAGATATTAGCACGCTTTATATGGATGATGGTTATTTGTTTTTTAGAGTAGAACCAGTGGAAGTTTTAATTGAAAACGACAGCATTGATTTAGAAATTAGGATCAGTGAAGGTGAACAAGCAAGAATAAATAAAGTAACTGTTAAAGGAAATACCAAAACCAGCGATCATGTTATTTTACGTGAGTTGAGAACAAAACCAGGTCAGTTATTTAGCCGTAGTGATATTACCAGAAGTTTACGCGAATTAAGCCAAATTGGTTATTTTAATCCAGAAGCATTGGGCGTAAATCCAGTTCCAAATCCAACAACCGGAACAGTAGATATAGAATATAAAGTAGAAGAACGTGCAAACGACCAAATTGAATTATCGGGAGGTTGGGGTGCAGGTATGATCATTGGAACTTTAGGTTTAACTATTAATAATTTTTCGGCAAGAAAAGTAACAAGATCAAGTGCTTGGAATCCAATTCCTAGTGGCGATGGTCAACGTATTTCTTTACGAGCTCAAACCAATGGAACTTTTTTCCAATCTTATTCAGCTTCATTCAGTGAACCTTGGTTAGGAGGAAAACGACCAAATGCTTTGAGTGTTTCGCTTTTTCACTCACGTCAAACAAATGGATATGCAAGTGAAGATGCAAGAAGTACAGGTTTATTTACAACAGGTTTAACTGTTGGTATAGGTAAACGTTTGAAATGGCCTGACGATTATTTTGTATTGTCGTATTCTGGTAGTTTCCAGCAATACAATCATAAATATAGTACTGCTGGTTTACCATATATTTCTTCTATAGAAGCTGGAATTTCAAATAATGTAAGTTTTAAAATGGTGCTTAGCCGTAATTCAACCGATCAAGTTATTTATCCAAGAACTGGTTCTAATATTTCATTGTCATTACAATTAACTCCGCCTTATTCATTAATGTTTGATAAGGAGTCACTTACTTCCACTAATTTAAGATGGTTAGAGTTTCATAAATGGAAATTTGATGCTACATTTTTCAATAGAATTTTTGGTGATTTAGTATTTATGACCCGAGTAAATTTTGGTGCCATTGGAAGGTATAATAATGCTTTAGCAATCACGCCATTTGAACGCTTTTGGGTGGGTGGTGCTGGCTTAACAGGATTTAACTTAGATGGTAGAGAATTAGTGGCTTTACGTGGATATCAAGACAATACTCTAACACCATTATTTACCGATCCAAACTCAGGAGCAATACAGCCAAAAGGAGCTACTGTTTATAACAGATTTACCATGGAATTACGTTATCCAATTTCATTAAATCCTCAAGCAACTGTTTTTCCCTTGGTTTTTGCTGAAGCAGGAAATGCACAATTAGATTTTAGAGATTTTAATCCTTTTAAATTATATAGAAGTTATGGAATGGGAGTTAGAATTTTCCTTCCAATGTTTGGAATGATAGGTTTGGATTATGGATGGGGAATAGATGACATTCCATTAAGACCGGGTGTAAATGGTGGTAATTTCCATTTCTTAATAGGTCAGCAGTTTTAGAATTTAAACTAAAAACCAATAAAATAAGTTTTAGTAATCATGAAAAAAATAATCATTTTAATTGTAATATTCATGGCAATATTTGCCAATAAATCAATAGCACAAAAATTTGCATATGTTGATACTGAATATATTTTAGATTTAATGCCAGAATACAGATCGGCACAAAAACAGTTAGATGCCATGAGTGAAGATTGGCAAAAGGAAATGGAGCAAAAAATGCTAGAATTAGAAAAAGCTGAAAAGGAATTCAATGCGGAGCAAATTTTGATGAGTGATGATATGAAAAAAAAACGTGCTGAAGAATTAAAAACTAAACAAAATGATTTACGCGATTTTAGAAATAAAAAATTTGGTTTTGAAGGTGAATTATTCAAAAAACGTCAGGAGCTAGTAAAACCAATTCAAGATAAAGTGTATAATGCAATTCAAAAAACTGCAAAAGCAAGAGCTTATGATTTTATATTTGCAAAAGGTGGTGAAGTAGTAATGCTTTACACCAATTCAAAATACGACATGAGTAATGAAGTGTTAGCAGAACTTGGCATAGCAATTGATAAAAGTAGCAAAAACCAATTAAAACCAGAAAATCCAGCACCTCAAAAATAATTTTAAATCAAATAATATATAAAAAAAACAAATAAACAAAATGAAGAGAATCATTAGAAAAGCAGCATTGGCAATGGTATTTGCACTTTGTGGAGGATTTTTTGTAGCAAATGCTCAAAAATTAGGTTACGTAGATTTACAAGAAGTAATGGTGGCTATGCCAGAGTACAAAAAAGCAAATACTGATATGGAAAAATACCAAAAACAGTTAGAAGAAGATTTAGGAAAATTACAAGTTGAGTTCAAAACTAAATATGAAGATTTTGAAAAATCAGCAAACACAACTACCGCAACTATGCGTGAGTTTAAAGAAAAAGAATTACGTCAGTTACAAGAACGTATTCAAGAATTCCAACAATCAGCACAAGAAGAAAGCAGAAAAAAAGAAGCAGATTTGTTAAAACCAATTGTTGAAAAAGCTAAAAATGCAATTGCCCAAGTTGCCAAAGAAGTAGGATATTCTTATGTTTTTGATGCTAATTCAGCAGGAATGTTATATAAACCAGAAGGTGATAATATTACTCCATCTGTTAAAAAGAAACTTGGATTAGTAGATGCTCCAATTGCACCTCCTAGACAAGTAGCTCCTCAAAAATAATTTATAATTAGATAAAAAAACCCTGATTTTTCAAATAAAATCAGGGTTTTTTTATGAATTGTATTTGATATTATTTTTTAAGTAATTTTTGTTACATTATTTTTTGCTAAATACTTTTACATTTGCCATGCACACTATTATTATACAATCATGATAAAAACCAAAAATAATTTAATATTTTTAGTAACCATACTATTTAGCATTACCTTTTCTAATTTATTTGCTCAATTAAAAAATACGCCTGTTTGGAAAATAACTAGCAGCAAATTGGAAGCAAAAATTGGTGATGAAATAGACATTGTTTTAACCAGTGTAATTGAAAAAGATTGGTATATGTATAGCAACGATATGGATCCAAATTTAGGGCCTATTACTGCAGAATTCACTTGGGTTAAAGATAAATCGTATCTATTAGTGGGCAAAACTATTCCAATAGGAAGCCATAAACATTATGAAGAAGTTTGGCCGGGAACAGTTAGTACAATGAAAGGAATTGCCAAGTTTATTCAAAAAGTTAAAATATTATCGGAAAATCCAAAAATAAAAGTAGCACTTTATTTTCAAGAATGTTCAGAGGTTACAGGTATGTGTATGCCTCCTTATGAACAAGAATATGAAGTTAAGAATTTAAATATTACAGCTTCCAATGAAACTACAATTCCAAATAGTATGGATGTTAAAAATACTGAAAATGTAATTTCAACAATAGATACTTCATCAAATATTGCTTCAGAAGCAAAAAAAGATACATTATCAAAAACAGAAGTTATAGCTACAATCCCTTTATCAAAGCCAGCAAGTGAAAGCTTTTTTAGTTTTTTAATATTGGCATTTTTAGGCGGATTAATTGCTGTAGCTACTCCATGCGTATTTCCAATGTTACCCATGACGGTTAGTTTTTTTACTAAAAAAAGTAGTACCAGGGCTGAAGGAATCACAAGAGCTATCACTTTTGGCATTTCTATTATTGGTATTTATGCATCTCTAGGTTTGGTTTTTGCGTTTTTTGGTTTAGGACCAGATTTTGGAAATTGGTTAAGTACACATTGGTTACCAAATGTTTTATTCTTTCTCATTTTCTTGGTATTTGCAGCATCGTTTTTAGGCATGTTTGAAATTACATTGCCACACTCATTTGTCAATAAAATAGATTCTAAAAGTAGTATGGGTAATTTTGCTGGAATTTTCTTTATGGCATTTACATTAACCTTGGTTTCGTTCAGTTGTACAGGTCCAGTTGTAGGAAGTTTACTCATAGAAGCAGTGGGCGGAAAGTTTATAAAACCATTATTAGGAATGGCTTCGTTTGGATTTGGTTTGGCATTGCCATTTACTTTATTTGCTGTTTTTCCAAGTTGGTTGCAAAACTTGCCCAAAAGTGGAGGATGGCTGAATTCAGTAAAAGTAGTTTTAGGTTTTATTGAAATTGCTTTTGCCTTTAAATTTCTTTCCACTGCCGATGTGGTTTACCATTGGGGAATATTAGACAGGGAAATTTATTTAACCATTTGGATTGTAATAGCCTTTTTATTAGGAATGTATTTGCTTGGAAAAATAAAGTTCAGCCACGATAGCGATATGCCATTTATTGGTGTTCCTCGATTTGGATTAGCTGTTATTTCCTTCTGTTTTGGTGTTTATATGATTCCTGGTTTATTTGGTGCCCCATTAAAAGCACTCTCAGGTTTGTTACCACCTATGCAAACGCAAGATTTTATTCTTGGTGCTGAAAATAATCAGACCCAATCAACTAATCAACCAACCAACCAATCAATTGTAAAAGCAAAACATGCTGATTTTTTACATTTACCTCACGGGTTAACAGGTTACTTTGATTATAAAGAAGCCCTAGCTGCCTCAAAAGCTTCAGGAAAGCCTTTATTTGTTGATTTTACTGGTCATGCTTGTGTGAATTGCCGTAAAATGGAAGAATATGTTTGGGCTAAACCAGAAGTGCTTAAACGCTTAAAAAACGATTATATAATAGTTTCACTTTATGCTGACGAACGACTTGAATTACCTGAAAACGAATGGTACACATCAGATAGAGATGGAAAAGTTAAAAAAACCATAGGTGGACAAAATCAAGATTTGCAAATTTCTAAATATAATTTTTCGGCTCAACCGCAATATGTGTTAATTGATGGTAATGAAAAAGTGCTTACTTCTCCTCGTTTTTATGACACTGACGAAGCTGCATTTGTAAAGTTTTTAGATGATGGAAAAGCTGCATTTATTAAATAATTATTTAAATTATAAATTATAATATTAATAAAAATTGGATATTTAGTTGAATAATCATAGAATTATTTAAATTTAAATAAATAATATTGCATCATAAATTATGATCAATATAAATAGCAATTTTCGATTATTTTTTGTTAATTTATTTTCAGTGTTTTTTTGTTTTTTTGTTTTAAATATCAAGGCTCAAAATCAATTTGGATTAACATCAGATAACTATGCTGGTTTATATAGTTTGCAAGTAAATCCGGCCAATATTTGTTTTCAACCTGTTACTTATGAATTTAATATTTTAGGGGCGGATGCCAATTTGAACAATAATAATTTTTTTTCAAGTCCAACTTTTGTCCCTCAATTAGGATTCAATAATAACTTTAATAGATTTAGGTTTGAAAATCTAAAGTTTATCCCAGATTCATTTAAATCAGGAAATCTTTTATTGAAAAAAGATTTACAATCACATGGATATGTTTTTGGTGGTATAAATATATTAGGTCCTTCTTATTTGTTTGCAATAAGTAGAAAAACATCATTGGCTATAACTACTGCTTTCAGAACACATTTAAGCGCTACTCATATTAATACAATTGCTGCAAACTCTTTTTTTGAGGGACTTTCTTATAATCCAATTAAAAATAAACAATTTAAAATGGAAAACACTAAACTTTCGTTTGGTAGTTGGGCGGAGCTTGGATTTAGTTACGCACATGTAATAATTGACAATAAAAACTATACACATCGTTTGGGTTTTTCGGTAAAAGCACTTTTTGGAATAGCAGGCGGATATATATATGATAATGGATATAATGGTTGGATTGATGGTGGAAATAAATTAATTTTTGATAGCTCAAATTTTTCTTATGCTTATTCGGGTCCATCAACTAGTAAAAAGTATAAAAACACCTCAAATAGTGGCGTTTCACTAAATGGTATTGGAGCTAGCTTTGACATTGGATATTCAGTTCAGAATAATGCTATTGATGGAACTCGAAGCTGTCCAAATTTATATCAATACGGTAATAATACAAAAGTTTATAATTGGAAAGCAGGTATTTCGCTTTTAGACATTGGCGCGATTCAGTATTTTAAAAATTCTTTTGCTACAAATATTATAAATGGAAGTTTAAATTGGACCAAATTTGATACCATTTCTGCTTATGATATTACGGTAATAGATGCAACACTTAGAAGTTATGTAGGAGCGGAAAAAACACAAACTTTTAAGAGTTTTTGGTTAATACTTCCAAGTGCTATTAGTTTACAGTATGACTATAATTTGAATTCAATGTTTTATATAAATGCTTCGATAGTTCAAAGAATTACTTTGGCAAAAATGCCTTCCTTGTCAAGAATGAATTCAGTAGCTATTATTCCGCGTTATGAAAATGAGAAACTAACAGTTTGTATGCCATTTATTTTAAATGAATATAAAGATATTAATTTAGGTTTGGCCATTAGGTACAAAAATGTAACTATAGGAAGTGATAGATTTGGGGAAACTTTTGGCTTGCAAAATCTATATGGTGCAAATTTATATTTTGCCTATAGGTATAGTTTTATAAATAGAAAAATAGGTTCAGGAAAATTGTTCTAATTTTTCAAATTAAAAGCTCCAATTTGATAAAACAAATTGGAGCTTTTTTGATATTACTATAAATTACAAACTTAAAATTACTCTTTCTATGATATCGCAAGCTGCATGCATTTGAGCTGCAGTAATGGTAAGTGGTGGTGCAAAACGAATAATATCTCCATGCGTTTGTTTGGCTAATAACAAATTATCCTTTAAAGCCAAACATACATCGTAAGCAGATTTACCATTGCCAAACGGCATAATAACAATTGCATTTAATAAGCCTCGTCCACGAACTAGTTTCACTAAATTAGTTTGTTGCATTAACTCAGCCATTCTTTGTCTGAATATGATTCCCATGGCTTCCGCATTATTTGCTAAACTTTCTTCGATAAGAACTTTTAATGCTTCTATTGCCACCGCACAAGCCAGAGGATTTCCACCATAAGTACTTCCATGTTCACCAGGTTTTATGGTAAGCATTACATCATTATTAGCTAAAACAGCTGCTACTGGCATTGTTCCACCCGAAAGCGCTTTGCCTAAAATTAATACATCTGGTTTAATATTTTCATGATCGCAAGCTAACATTTTGCCAGTTCGGCAAAGTCCAGTTTGCACTTCATCAGCAATCATTAACACATTGTATTTCGTGCATAAATTACGCACACCTTGTAAGTATCCATCGTGAGGAACAACAACGCCCGCTTCACCTTGAATAGGTTCAAACATAAAAGCACAAATATGAGGATTGGCTTTAAATGTTTCTTCTAAAATAGCTAAATCGTTGTAAGGAACTAGTTTAAAACCTGGCATAAATGGACCAAATCCTTGAAAGCTACTTGGATCATTGCTTGATGAAATGGCTGCCATGGTTCTTCCCCAAAAATTTCCTTCTACAAAAATAACTTCTGCTTTATTTTCAGGAATTCCCTTTACATCGTATCCCCAACGTCTGGCTAATTTAATGGCGGTTTCGCCACCTTCTACGCCTGTGTTCATGGGTAACACTTTATCGTAACCAAATAAATTGGTAATAAATTGTTCGTATTCGCCTAAAATATTATTATGAAAAGCCCTGCTTGTTAATGTTAGTTTTTGCGCCTGATTAATCATGGCATTTATGATGCGCGGATGGCAATGACCTTGGTTAACGGCACTGTATGCCGAAAGAAAATCGAAATACATTTTTCCATCTACATCGCACATAAAAACACCTTCGGCTCTTTCAATTACTACTGGAATTGGGTGGTAATTATGTGCGCCATGTTGGTCTTCTAATGCTATAAAATAATCGCTTTTGCTTGAGTTGATGTTATTGCTTGTCATAATTGGCAAATGTAAATCAATTTTGTTTCGAAAAAATAATTTTCTAAAATAAAAAACCCTGATTATTAAAAGATAATCAGGGTTTTTGTTTGTTATAAAACCAATTATTCTTTAATAATTTTTTTAATAAAGAATTCGTTGTCTGTTGATAATTTTAGTAAATAAATTCCTTTTGTTAAAGAGTTAGTATTTACCGAAACTTCATTCAATTGTTTGTTGTCAATGGTTTTAGAAATTAATACTTTTCCTGTTAAATCCACTATTTCTATTGTTGCAGTATTACTCGATAAAGTAGGCAATTGAACAGAAATATTTTCATAACAAGGATTTGGATAAGCTACTAATTTTTTAGTTAATTGATTTTGAACTCCCATTCCGTAACCTAAAGTAAAATTGGTTATGATGGAATCAGTATTTAAGGTAAAAGGACCGGCTACTGCGTTAACTCTCCATTTTAATGAAAGCGTTTGGTTAGTTTGAACTCCCAAAGAAATTAATATACTTCTTATTTTACCAAATGTAATACCCAAAGAAGTATCTATTCCTGAAGTTTTAGAAAGTAAGCTAGCAAGTGGGTTTCGGAAGTTTCCACCTAAAGTGTCTATTGATAAAGTGTAAAGAACTGGCCCAACCGATGAACTGATTGGATCAAGAATTGACGCAGTCCAATTGGTAAACATAGTTTGGTTAGTGTCGCCAGATATTGTTACATTGTTATTGGTAACAGGAGTTAGCACTTGAAAACTAGTTAGGGCATTGTAAGGTAATATATCATTGGCATTTCTTGGTAATATTTGATAGCCGTTAAAAGTATACGGAGCAACAGTGCTAGTTGATGTTTGAGCACCAAATCCTTTTATATGGAAGTATGTAGTAGAAGGGAAAGGAGTGTTTGCCAATAAACTTGAGTTGTAAATTCTAATAGCAGCGGTATCGTTATTAGCAGTAATAATATTATAAGTTTGACCCGCTGTCCAATTTATTCCATTTGGTCTAGTAACAAATTTTACTGCATTTAAACGTACTAAATCGTTTTCAGTGTTTTCCGCTAAACGGGTTGTAAGCTTTGGATTAGTTAAGGTTTTACCGGTAGCTAAAACAGCTAAGCTATCAATATTTCCTATTACTAATAAACCTCTATTGGTAGATATTACTCCAAATAATTGAATGCTATCACCTTCTACAGGTATATAACCAAACGTACTTGCAGTGTTTGCCACAGTAATTCCACCTGTATTATCGCGCAATACAAATATTAATCCACCTTGCATAGCTGTTCTCTGATTAACGCCATAAACAATTCCATGTAATGACACTCTTACATTTATTGAATCAGGAACACCAGTTGTGGTATTTGTATTTCCTATTTGAGCTATGGTATATGTAGTTGGCGGTGGAGGATTTGGTAGTGCTGTTCCATTAGCTGTAGCACTGGTTGTTGAATAAGTTGAATCCGCATCTCTTACCACATAAATTAATACATGGTAATTGGTGTAATTATTAATGGCTGTAATATTTACAAAATTGGTATCGCCTTTATACACGCATTTAGCAGCAGTATCATTTTGGTAACGAGAGCTGATAGCTGAACTAAAATTTGCATTTGCATTAATAGTAGTAACTGTTCTGCTTGGTGTACCTTCTGTTATTAAGGTACTAGCTTTAACAAAAACCAAAGTAGTTAGTGTAGTATTGTTATAATTTGAAGGTTTTGTCCAACTAATTTTAGTACTAGTAGTAGTTATTCCAGCAACAGTTGTTCCCGAAACATTAGTAGGAGGCAAGCCTCTAGTAGTTCCACTTGCAGTTATGGCATTTGAATACAATGAATCAGCATCACTCACCACATATATTAAAGCATAATAAAGCGAAGAAGCATTTAAATTACTTGCAGTAACAAAAGTTGAATCACCTTTATAAATACAATAAGCGTTGGTATCACCTTGGTATATGGTACCTAAACCAAAAACACTATTTCCATTATAATTAGCTGGGTTTAAATTAGGGAAACCTTGTATTACTGCACTTAATGGTTTTATAAACACTAAGGTAGTAAAGTTTGCATTTTTGTAACTGGTATCTTTTGTCCATGTTAAATTAGCAGTAGCTGGAGTATATGAAACTACAGTCACTGATTTTACATTGATTGGTCCAGCACTGGCAGTAATTCCAGTTGTAGTCACTACAGTTGAATAATTTGAATCAACATCATTAATTGCATATGCAGAAATATAATAATTAGTGCCTGAATTTAATCCTACTATGTTTACAAAAGTGCTATCACCTTTGTAAATGCAACGTGCACTTGCATCAAGTGATAAAGTAGTGCCAATTCCACTAAAATTTGAATCGGCTGTAATTAATATTGGATTGGTATTTGGTGTTCCTGCTGTTATAGCCGAAATTGCTTTAGCAAATACTACCATGGTATTATTGGCATTAACATAACCTGTAGGTTTTACCCAACTTACTCTGGCACTTGTTTGTCCAGTGGAAGTAAATAATAAGTTTGTTACTGTACGTGGTGCCGTACTAGATGTAGTAACGCTTGCAGTAGTTGCTGTTGAATAAACACTGTCGGTGTTTTTAACTACTAAAACTGCTACTTGGTATAATGTATTTTGGTTTAAGCCTGAAATTAATACTGAGTTAGTATCACCTTTGAAAATACATTTAGCACTTCCATCGTTTTGGAAATAAGAGTTTGCTAATGTAAAATCAGTACTTGCAGTATATGCGTTTGCCGATAAAGAAGGCGTGCCAATAGTTATTGGGTTAACGGCTTTTACAAATACCAATGTAGTATAATTACTATCAATATAATTGCTATTTTTTGTCCATGATATTCTGGTGGATGAAGTGGTAGTAGTAGTAAATGCAATGGTAAATGCCGAAGGCGAGTTTGATACAGTTGCCGCATTTAAAACATTCCAAGTATTAGCACTTCTTATTCCATCAACCAATACGCGAGGTGCATTTGTTGCAGATCCTTGGCGCAATGCCAAACGTCCTAATGTAGTAGCATCGGCATTAGTTCCGCCTATGGTAGCCACCGTAGCTAATGTAGGTTCAGTAGTTGGAAAACCACTTGTAAAATTATAAACCATTACTGAATCGTTTAATGTTCCAATATTATATTGGTATTTGATTACCAATAACGAGGTAGTATTTAAAGGAAAACTATCATTGCTATATATAGCTGCTTCGTTTCCTTTTGAAATACCTATTTTGTAAAATCCAATACCAGCTGCTTTTGCATATAACCTACCTGTATAAGTAGTGGCAGAGTTTTGAGGTAAATAAGCAAAGAAATAATCACCAGCTGTAGTTACTTTACTCACGTTAATCATCATGGAAGTATAAAGGTTTCCGGTGGTAACATTATTGAATAAATCGCGGTAAATGTCTTGCCCTGCAGTGTCAACTTTAGCGGCATTACCTATGGCCGATAGGTTATAACCAGTATAAGTTAAGCCAGTATTTGATACTTTAATTTGAGGAGTAGATGTTGTTTGTATTTGTAACCAATTATTGGATGTTAATGCCGAATCTGTGGCATAGTCAAAGTTTTCGGTAATTAATTGTTGTGATTGAGCTGAGTATTTAATACTCAATAACAATAACAACATCATCGTAATTTTTATTTTCATGTTTTATTTATTTTTTTAACTTTCAATAATAGATTTATTTTTAGTTTTATACGGTAGTTGTTAAAATGAGATAAGAATTTTACACATGAATTATAAATTACATAGAAAGAATTAAAAAAATATAAATTATAAAGTCCCGACACATCCGGAAAGTATTAATGATGAGTTGAAAATTAAGTATGGTGAATTATTAAAAAAAAGAAGTTTACTGACTATTTATTAATGTAAATGACATTAATTTAAGATTTTTAATTTTAAATATCCTATATAAAACACCTATTTAGAAGCTTTTTAGCCTAGGTAATTTTACCCTTAAAGTAATTTGCAATTATCTTTTACTTAATATCAGAATGATATATTTGAATTGTGACATATGCCCAATTCAAGCTTTTACTAATTTTCTGTTTCTATGGATTTATTTCTAAAGGCCAAGCTGTGGTTGTAAGTGAATATTTTAATGCAACTTCACCCAATGATGAATGGACAGAATTATTGGTAATTCAAGACAATGTGGATATGCGTAATTGGTCTTTAAGAGATAATAATGATGATCAAGACGATTGGCAAACACCAATAACTTTTGAAAATATTTCATTTTGGAACCACATGAGAGCGGGAACCATAATAATAATTTGGCACCGTGCTGCATCTACAGGTATTAATTTAGATATAGATAAATCAGATGGATATATAGAGTTACATGCACAATATTCAGGTTATTTTAGTGGTGGATCATTTCCAAATAGTACTTTAAATATTGCTGGAGGTTCTAGTGATGGTGATTTGGTCCAACTAAGAGACTCCTCCACTAGTCATATTCATGCGTTGGGACATAAAAGTTCTCCAGGTTTATCATTTACATCAATTATTCAATATAGACTTAACCATGCAAGTTCTATAAGTAGTGGTGATGCAGTGTATGTTTGTCCGGGTAGTAGTATTAGCGATTATGACGGTGGAAGTGGAACAACGAAAACAGCAAAGAGTAGTTCCCTTTTTTCAAAAGGGCTTCCCAATGTATCAATTAGTAATCCTGTAACTAACCAAACCTATTGGCGCAGCATTCGTCAGCCATCTTTTCCATCAGCTACATTAACTGGTTCTTATAATACAGGAACAGCTAGCATTGATTTATCATGGAATGCTGCCACTGATCCATATCCATTAGATAGTTCTGTGGGTTATATAATTTTAAGAAATACATCCTCTACTTTTACAGACCCTGTTGATAGCATTTCATACTTAAATGGAAGTATTATAGGTTCAGCTACGGTTTTAACACATGTTTTTA
This sequence comes from Bacteroidota bacterium, assembly GCA_947456185.1. Classification (GTDB taxonomy): domain Bacteria; phylum Bacteroidota; class Bacteroidia; order UKL13-3; family UKL13-3; genus JAAFJM01. Next base: position 32,710 of record CANGPW010000009.1, read on the forward strand.
CTTCTCAAACTTTAAGTTATAACGATAATACCATTTTAAACTGTGGTTCAACTTATTATTACAAGGTATATGCCTTTAGATACTTTTGTGCTAATGCCAAAACTGTAAGTCAAAGCTGCAGTGCTATAAACAAAGCAAGAGGAAGAGCCTATAATGAAACTGGGACGAATATAGCAACTGTTTCATTACCGTTACCAACAACAAATTCCATCAATTCCTATTAAAACCTTTAGAATTAATTAAAAAAACACACATATGAAACACCAAACAATTAAAAATTACTTATTGATGCTATTGTTCCTTCTTGGATTAGGCATTTCTCAAATGAATGCTCAGAATCAAAAAGTTTGGACAGGAACATCCAAATTATTTGGGATAAATGGTGCTACCAATCCTACTTCTTCTGTTATATGGAATTTGGGACTAGGAACTGCTAGTACTTCTTCAAAAACTGATAGTACAGTATCTGCTAGGGCAATTTTCACAAGAGTAAATTGGAATAATCCAACCGCTGCAATGATAATAGATACTATAAAAGTGAGTGAATCAGTAAGTGGATGTCCTAGTGTAATTGTTTCAAAATTGGTAGAAGTTTATCCTTTGCCAATTTGTTCTATAGGTAGTAACCAAACGCTTTGTTATGGAGTTTCGCCTGTATCTTTTACGTTAAATATTACCAACTATTCAGACATTACAGGGATAAAAGATTTTCCTATTACTTACGAAGTAAGAGCAGGATCAGTAACGGGAACAGCACTTGGAGGAACATCAACTGGGAGTACTACTTTATCAGCAGCCAGCACTACCATTAATCCTTCAACCTGGCCAAGTATGGCTGCAGGAACTTCTTATTATTTTGTAATTACCTCTTTTGGTTCAAGCATTTCGGCAACAGGAAATAATCCCGCTCCTGGTAATATTAGTTTAACTGGAATTGGTGCCAATGCATATGCAGTTTTACCTACCAATAATACTTATATAATTAGTCCAGTTATTACTGCTCCATCTATCATAGCTTATTAATTTAAAACAAATACATGAAATACTTCTTTAGTTTATTATTTGTTTTTTTTATTACTGCCTTTTTAAGAACACAGGCACAATCAACAGTTAGCCCCGATACGGTTTGTGCTGGGTCTATCAATAAAATTTTTGACGTGGATCCTACACCAGGTTCAAGTTATGTATGGTTATTGAGAAATGGAAGTACATATGGAACTATTTCAACCATTGCTGGTCGTTCAGATAGTATCCGCATTAACTTTGGTGCATCTGCGGGAATTGATACCTTAAAACTTGTAGAAATTGGTCCTTCAGGTTGTTTAAGCGATACCGTTAAAATGGCTATTGTGATTATGCCTGCAACCACTGCTACCATAGTTGGAACAGATTCTATTTGTGTCAATAATGTATTTTCAGCAAACCGTTTAAGAATTGTATTTACAGGTACTTCGCCTTGGAATGTAACTTATACCGATGGTACAACGCCTGTTACTATTTCATCAATAATCAGTAGCCCCTATTATTTAGTTTCACCTGTGTACTCAGTTACAGGAGTTAAAAACTACACACTTGTATCGGCAAATAGCAATGGCAGCTGCCCAGCTTCATTAAGTGGTTCAGCAAGCGTTACTGTATTTCCTAAACCAACTCCTTCAGCTATTAAACATTATTAATGAAAATAAAGGCAGTCATATTTTTACTGCTTTTACTTGCTAAACTGAATTGGTTAAATGCGCAAGTAATAGACACTGCAGTTATAAACATGCAGCAGGTTCGTTATGGAATTGCATTCAATGTGGGTTCAACTTATGAATGGCAAGTACAAGACGGTTCAATAGTATCCGGTGCATTTACCAATGAAATATATGTGAATTGGGGAAGTGTGCCCGGATTAAAACGGATTGCTGTAGTGGAAACAAATGTCACAGGCTGCGAAAGTGATACAAATATTGCCTTTGTTTTATTGGTTACTGATACCTTAACCGATTCCTTAATTTGTATCATGCCCAATGCTTTTTCGCCTAACGGTGATGGATTGAATGATGTGTTTGGTTTTACTTTTCCAATAAGTGATTTGAATGAATTTAAATTAGCTATTTATAACAGGTGGGGCGATGCTGTATTTATGTCTAATGATCCGTTAATGCCGTGGGATGGAACTACAAATGGAAACCCTTGTGCCATGGATGTGTATGTATGGAAGTTAGAAATTAGCAGAAAACGATACAGGTCAATTTCAAAACATGGTACTTTTACTTTGTTACGTTAGTTCAATTTAACTCCGAGCTTGTTCGGTAGTTATCGGTACAGCCTACATTTCGACAAGCTCAATGACCGGGAATTTGAGTTTTCACTCGCACATTGCTTATGCCAAAATTTGCTGTCACCCTGAGCTTGTCGAAGGGCATCACGTAAAACTAAAAAGCATAAAAAAAACTCCAACTATTTGTTGGAGTTTTTTTGAAAATAAATTTATTTCACTAAAACTTGTTTCGTTATTTCACCGGTTGAGGTATTAATTTTCAATACATATACACCAGCTGATAACGATAAATTGATTGGGATTAGTTGTTCTCCATTTTGTATCAGTATTTAGGTTATAAACTAATGCCGGTTTTTATAAATGAAATTACTGTTTTGATCCAAGTATATGAGAGTAATGGTAGAACTATAATTACCATTTTATTGTATTCAAAAGCTGTTCTAAAATTAAAATGTATTCCAGATAGAACTGCCCTTGTAATTCCACATCCATAACAATCTACTCCAAATATATTTTTGAATAGACAAATTGAATGTTGATTACTAATCCAATTAAAAGGTATCAGGAATAAAATAATAGGCATCATTAAAAATATAAAACAATATAATTTCTTAAAACCTTTTTCTATATTTTTTGATATTAATAGCACCTATTTATTATTTCAAAAAACACGACATAAATTTTAGTTATGCCGTGTTTTAAAATGAGTTACATGAAAGATGTAATTTGAGTAAATTTCTTAAAATTATATTTTTTTGCCCTATCCTTAGCTGAAAAAATATCAACTAACCACCAAATTAAGCAACCATAACAAGTTATAATTTTAATAATTCCTAAGGCTATATCGTCTAACCAAAAACGCTCCCAACCCAAAAGAATCGCAATTAAAAAAATGTTTGATGGCTTTTGGAATTCTGAACTTTGCACCATAAAAAATTTATCATCTTCCATTTTTTCTAATTTATCCTTAATAATCATCAGATCTTGAGGATTGAAATTTTCGGCATTCATACCGATAAACATGTCTACTTTTGATTTTTCCATTGTTTTAGTTTTAAATTTCTTACTCTTTTGGCTTTTCAGATACGCCCCGTTTTTATTAATGGTTGCTGGTCTCCATTTACATAATAATTAAATTAAATTATATAACATTATATAGATTCATCAATAGAGTTAAAAGATATTTCTCTTGAATTAAAGTATTCTTTGACATCACTTTCTAGACTCATCCTGAGAGAATTATTGTCTTTAAATATTACTTTACTGTTTTTGTCCACTATATACTCTGAAATAAAATAGCCTTGTAAATTACTTGGTATACCTTCTGGTAATTTCTTACCATCGATTTTTTCACGAATGAAATAAATTGATAGAAAATTATTGTTTTTTTCTAAAGCTAGCGCAATTCCGGTCTCAATAAAAACATTTCGGTTTTCTGCAGTTATATCTATAATTACAACTTGTGAATCTTCTATTCTTTTAATTATACTTTTAAGAATAGTTCTACCTGCTGAAGCTCTTAATCTTTTATAATTAATATTGTAATTAAATTTTTTGTTTTCATTATCAGAAAATCGAGATTTAATCATATCATATATATGTTTTATAGCTTTTTCTGAATTGTTTATTTTTACATCATCATTTTTCCATTGATATGATGAAGATATTGTAAATTGATTTTTCATAATTTGATAGTTAATAGTTGTTGTTTAAATATGCTAGTTGTTACAATTATTACTTAATTTTGACATGCCATATCCAAACATATCGTCTTCGATCATTGAAAGACGCAACATCCAATCTATTGCATATTTATTTTCAATTTGAGTTACTGCAAAAACAGGATTTGATGTTGAAATGTCAGTTGCCACATATGCTTTATCTCCATATCTGTCATGTCCTTCTCCTAAGGAAAAACTACCAGAACTTATTGTATTTAAAGTATTTTTTTTACCTCCCCAATCGTCAAGTTTATTTTGAATTTTGTAAGTGCCAGTATTACTATTTTGATTAAAGCATATTGTCAACCAAAAATTATCTTCTTGCTTTTTATCGTGCCAGCCCCATTCTCCAGTCAAGTTTGCTAAATTATTTTGAAGGGAGCTATTTACACTTGTTTTTCCATTCATTTGATTTGTAGATATATTAAACAAAATATAAATCAAAAGCAGTCCAATTGCACTTGATAAAATTTTATTAGAAAGAACTAATAAAACTAAATTTTTACCTATTAGAGAAAATTTAGTGTTTGTATTATTTTTTGATATTGGCGGAGGAATTCGTTTTGTTGATTTTGGTATAGGAGGAATTTGATTTGATTCAATATTTAATGAGGACTCTTTTTTCAATGCTACATATTCAGGATAAAGTTTAGCTTTTTTCCAGTCTGAAACTTTTCCGACTTCCACACAAATCATTGTTTCTTCTTCACATATTTTAATGATTTCCTCAATTGGAATAGGGCCAAAAGTAATGCCATCTTTTATGTAATAATAATTCATAAAATTAGTTGTTTGATTTAATTTTTTTCAGGTGTCTTTATATCAGAAGTTTTTTCTGGAGTTGGTGGTAAAAGAATAACTAAATTATTTTTTTGGCGAATTCGTAAATAACTTATACTTCCTCCAATTCCAAATGCAATCAGCGCACCCCAATATGGAAATTGAAAGTTTGTTTCAATAAACCCTTTCCCTATTTCATCTATTTCACTTTTTAATACAAGCTGAAGTATAATCAATGAACCCGCTCCGATTAAACCTGCAAATGTTCCTAAGATATTTTCTTTCTTTACTTTAATTAGAAAAGCACCAAGTCCTATTATAGCAGCTCCGAATGCAAAGTTTGTTAAAAAAACAATTAGTAAAATTGTTTCTGTTTCCAACTTACCGTGTATTTCAGTTTCCAAATTACCTAGGTCTTTAATTTTTGAACTAGCCTTTATTAATTCTATACCTTTAATTGAACCTATTTTTTGTGTTCCACATTTTAATTCGCAAAACGTGAAAAAGAAAAAAATAATAGCAATCGCAAATGAAACGGGTATAATTGGTCGCCTGCTCGAAATATTATCTGCATTTGGGATTTGAACATTGATTGTATTTCGCTCTGTTGGATTGTTTGAATTTTGAATTTCCAAATTGTTCGAATTAATTTGGTTAATGTTTGATTTATTTTTTGATCTTTTAAAATTCCTAATCCAAAAAAATATTATAGTGCTAATGCCTATTAATTTTAATGTTCCCATAATATAATAAATCTCGATATACGGAGTAGTATTAGTTGGAAATGTCATTAAAAATTCAATTCCGGGATATAATTTTAAATATGAAAAAAAATTTTCTTTAAATTGATATATTATATGAGAATTCAGGGAGACATCTTTAGAAAAAAATGGGTTTATAAAAAATAAAATATTCTGATATTCTAATATTAAAGTTAAAACAAAAAAGCATATTAAAAATGATAACAGAATAAATATATATTTTAAATGATTAAACTTTTTATTATTTTCAAAATTGTTTGAATTATTAATTTTTGTCTTTTCAGAAAGTGCGTTTTTGATTAATGGAAATGATTCGGCATTTTTCCAGTCGGAATCCGTACCTTCATCATCAAAAATTAATGTATTATTGTCTATTTCGTTTAAGAGTTCGTCAATAGAAACTGGTCCAATTGATTGATTATTTTTTATGTAATACCACATATTCTTTTAAGATTTGATAATTATTTTAATTGAAATTTCAAAATACAAACATCACACATAAGTTCGACAACTAGTGACGTTCTGAAATTTTGTATCTTTTTTTATTATTGGCTTCGGTAATGATTTCCAAGAATTCGGTTTTGTCGTTAATTATTTCACCGAAGCAACTCAGGTCACGTTGCAACTGGCGCTCGCTAACATGAATATCACAGCTTTGGCAATAATTCATTAGCTCAATAATAGATTGAGATTTATACTTCAATCGTTTGTAAATAATAAAAAAACGTTCTGCTCTGCCAGCCATTTAAAATTATAAAATGTTGGTGCAACTTTATTACTCAGGATGAATTTAAAGAATTACAATTAGATACTAAATAGGTAACAAATAAGTACGAAAGCTATCATACAGCTAGTTACAAATTGGAAATTGTTTTTTTGACGAAGTATTTAATGTACTAATATGGCTTAAATAGTTTCGTTTTTATTGACTTTGAAAATAGTTTTGCGCTTATCGGTTTGGTCTTTTTCTCTTGAAAGCAGGTTCGGATAAATTTCATTTAACTGAATAATTAATCGGTGCCTTTTCATTTTTCTGCTTTCCTGCTCCATGTAATCTATTCCCAAAAGTTTGTCGAGTTCATCGGCAGATAATTCCGTTTTTGGAGAGTCAAGTATTACTTGAATAAGTGGATGTGTTTTTTCAGTATTGCTTATTTGCGGACTAATTATTTTTTTCTTTTCTTTTTTATCTAGTTTATGAAATACCAAGTTTACTATATAAGCGAATAATAAAAGTAATAAAATAATGTATATTTTTCGGGCATATTTTAGATTAAAAACTTGCCACCAATTGGGTGTTAGAATAAGAGGAATGGCAGATGTTTGATTTGTTTTATATAAAGAGTCAATATCTAATACTTGGTCGTTTTCAAATATTTGATTGCTGCTTTTATTCATTAAGTACAAATGATTACGATGAATTTTTAAACGGTAATCTATATTTTTAAAACCATTTTTGTCTATAATTAAATAGGTTAAATTTTTAGTATCAATGATCACAAATTTATTACCTGTTATGTTTAAAAAATAATCTTGGGTATATAAAAATTCACCTTTATTGATGACTTTATTAAATACAAAATCAAGATTTGTATTTAAGTTTTCAAATTTTTCCCATGTAAAAGTCTTTAAATCTAATCGATATATATTGCGATTAAATTCATCAGGTTCGGTATCGTTACCACATTTAATATTGTTAAACGTGTATACATAGTTTCCGTTTTTAAAGGTGTAGCCACTAATAAATGGAGGTTTTGGTCCGGTGGTGGCTTTAATATACCATTCGTGAGACTTAAAGTCGAAAGCTTCTAAATTATTATGTGTAACAAACATTCCATATCCACCTAATAAATAAATGTTTTGACTGTCGGTAAATAAAAATCGTTTAAAGTTACCGCCATGAAACATGGAATGATCAAGTCTTTCAATGGAATCGCCTTTCAAATGAAATAAGTATTGATAGCCCCATGGATTAAAAAATGTATCTTGGTTAAGCACACAAAAATTAGCCATTCCTCTTTCAAAATTTGTACCATCAGCACATTCATAAAATTGACGTGCAATTACATCATGAACAAATTTATCTTGATAAGCATTCAGTTTTTGAGCGGTAAGCTTAAAACTTAAGGCAAAAAGGAAGAAGAATATAACAGGGTAAAATATTTTTTTCATAAAACAATTGCAATGATACAATTCTAGTTCGCCATTTAAGGTCGAACTAAAATAGTCTAAATAATTGATACGCTTATATATTCTTTTTCATTGATATATAATCAAAAGTAATTTGACTAGGATATAATGAAAAAGTTTTTTTCATATTTTTTAAAAAGCATTTAACAATTATAGATTTAATAATTTTCATTCTACATAAGGTAGTAGTAGTGATTTTTTAAAAACTCACTACCTTGTTTTTCTAATTGATTCCTATTCAGTAAAATAATTTTCAATAATGAATGGTTAAATACTCAATAGCAATCCCTTTAGCCTAATTTGATTTTTAAGTTCTCTAAAACTTTAAATTTCAATGAGTAAAATTTGTATGAAATATAAAATTGGTCCTTTGTGACCATATGAACTTATGGTCATAAAGGTCCATAAAATTTAACTTTATTGGCATTCACTTGCATTTTGCAATAGAAATATTGAAAAGCTACCGGCTGATTATTCACCCCGGTCTGCGACCACCCCTCAAGAGGGGAATCTGCCCGTTGTTTGTCTTTCAGCGCAGCGGCACCAACAACAATTTCAAACAAAACATATCTGTTTTATTTTAGATTCATTTGGAAAGAAATCCTTCTTTTTTTCTTCTTACTTTTTTCATTGTCAAAAAAGTAAGCAAAAAGACTAGACAATAAAAAGCTACCCACCCACAAGGCAAGATGCACGGCCCGCTTTATTGTCAGGCCAACGCTCGCCAAAAACAAGCATTTGTTTGTAGGATTTTTATTTAGAGTTTTAGTATTCAGATAAATATTGATTATGCCAAAATTTACTGTCACCCTGAGCATTTCCGATATATATCGGACGAAGGGTTTTTGTTTAAAAACTAAAATTTTATGTGGGTCGAGACGCCAGATAAACTAACATTTGAAAGATGCGAGCGAGTGCTGGCATTTCGACAAGCTCAATGACCGGGAATTTCCTCCGCCTTCGCTCGCATTTTGATTATGCAAAAATTTGCTGTCACCCTGAGCTTGCCGAAGGGTTATTGTTTTAAAAAAGTAAATTTAATTTTGGGTGAGATGCCAAATAAACTCTCAATTGCAAGATGTGAGAGAGTTATTAGCAATTATTTCCTACCACCAAAACTTCTAATATTGTAAGTAAATACTAGCATGTAATAGCGAGTTAAAACTTGTGTTTTACTGTCTTCTATGTAGTTTCCAGCAATGGTTCTGCTTATATTATTGTTTTGATTTAAAATATCGTATGTGTTAAATACAATTTCGGCAGCATTATTCTTAAGGAATTTATATCCAACACCACCAGTCCATAAATAAAAATTTTGGTTGAAACTACTTCCTAGTCCAGTATAATAAGTATTGATAATTTCACTTCTTAACACCAAACCTTTCCATGGCAATAAGTTTAATTTAGCGGAGCTAATTTGATAAAAATAATTGTTGTTCAATTTTGTATTCAAGGTGTTTTCTACCACATTATAAAAAGCGGTATACGATATGGTAAAATCTATTTTTTCGCTGATATTACTTGCCAATGCAAAACCAGAAGTAAGCACAAAAGTATTGGTATAATTTACCAAATTATTTATTTTACTTGGAGTTTTATTATAGGTAGTTCCAAGGTTTAAATTCATGTTACTTTTTAGTTTTTTTACAGGAAAACCATAAGTAATAAAACTATTGATATTCCAATATCCGTCAAAGTTTTCAGGTTTGCTAAATTGAGAACCCTTGATTAAAGTTAAATCTCCAATTTTCTGACTGCTATCTCTTACAGTAAAAGTTGAATTTCCAATATAGTTTTGGGTGTTATTTGCATTTAAAAACAAATTGAAAGTTTTTCCTTTATCGGCATTTGTTAAACCATACCTTGTAACTATGTTATGGCTAAATTCCTGTATTAATGCTGGATTTCCAGTACTTAAACTTAAAGGATTTGAATTATCTATTACACTTTGTAATTGGTTAATGGTAGGTGCGTTGGTATTGGTTCTGTAAAATATTCTGATGTTGTTCTGCTTGTTAAATTGATAAGTAAACATCGCATTTGGCAATACATTATCAAACGTTTTTTTTACTTTAATTTCATTCGGTGTTTTTTGAACGCCTTCTAATATAACATTTTGATAATTTGCACCTAACATCAAATTAGCTTTTTCACCCATTTTATATCGGTAATTTAAACCACCTCTTTGCGTATTTAGCGTATTTTCAAAATTACTTGATAAGTTATTGTTTAATATATTGTATTCGCCATTCAGTGTGTCTTTGGTATTGGTTAGTTTGTTATTATAGTTTTGGGTGTATGAAGGCGAATAATTGGCCATGATCATTCCGTTTTTGCCTATTTGTTCTGTATAATTAATAGCTCCTGAATGAGTATAACTATTTCCAACAGTAGTTGTTCTTTGTTCAAATTTTGAAATAGAATCTGTTGGAAAATAAAAAGTGTTATTAGCATTTAAATAATTGGATCCATTTTTGTCGTTTACATCTGTTCCTAAATTAAATGAAATAGTTCTGCCTTGTTTTGCAAACTTATGTCGGTATAATATATTATTATTTAAGCTTACTCCACTATTATTAGAGGTGTTGAAGGTATTTGTTTTATTCAATGATTCGTTGTTAAATGTTGTAAAACCATTGGTTAAACCATAAGCAGAATTTTCTTGGAAACTTAATTTTGGTGCTAATACAATGGAGTTATTGCTGTCAATATTGTATTCTAAACGTACGTTTAACCTGTGGTTTAAATTGTCACTATTGCTTGTGCTATTTTGGTTGTATAATTGGTTAACACCACCACTTAAAAAACTGGTGCGTTGCAATTGATTATTGGTATTATTACTAGATTGATTGAAAAAATAACTTCCAGTTACTGTTAGTTTTTTTGCCCAAATATCGCTAAAGTTGATACCACCCGAATTGGTTTTATTAATTCCACCTTGATTGCCTACCACAAAATTATTACTTGCATTTCCACCGCCACCAGGCATTCCCATTCCTCTTCCGCCCATTCCCATTCCACCCCTTCCACCTTGGTTTCCGATACTTTGAAGGCCAAGTAAATCTTGAGAGCCAAAGTTTTGTTGGTTTATGTTATTGCTTAATCCTAAAATAGAAATGCGTTGCTTTCCTCTGAATAAATTAATATTTCCACCAGCAGTATATTTGTCATCGGTTCCCGGTCCTGCATATAATCTTCCAAATTTACCATTAGCTCTGCCCGCTTTTGTAACTATATTAATCGACTTTTGGGTATTTCCATCATTGAATCCAGTAAATTGTGCTTGGTCACTTTGCTTATCAAAAACTTGTATTTTTTCAATTACTTCAGCAGGTAAATTTTTTAAAGCCAAGGCCACATCATCCCCAAAAAATTCTTTGCCATCTACCGTTACTCTTTGAACAGTTTCGCCTTGTGCTTTTACGATTCCGTTGTCTAAAGTAATTCCCGGCATTTTAGTTATCAAATCCTGTACATTAGCATCAGGATTGGTTTTAAATGCTTTTGCATTGTATTCTATAGTATCATTTTTCTGTTGCGATCGTATGATACTTTCAGTAATATTTACATCTTTTAATTGATTTAAATTTTCAGTCATTTTAAAAACGCCAATCTTTTCTATTGGTGAATTTATTTTTATAATGCTTGCTAGTTTTTCAAAACCAATATAGGAAGCACTTAAACCATAAGTACCATATTTTAAATTATAAATTTTGAATTTTCCTTCACTATCTGTTAAACTGTTTTTCCTAGTAAGTGAATCGTTTAAATTAACCAAGGATACCACCACACCAATTAAAGGATTTTTATTTTTTTTGCCTAAAATTTGTCCTTCAATTGTTTCAGTTTGCTGTGCAAACAATGATAAAATGGGAATGAAAAATGCAGCTATAAGTAAAAAAACATTTTTATTGATTATTTGTAATTTCATTGAATAAATATGTATTAAAGTTCGCAAATATAAAAGTTGAAAAGGCTAATGAGTATTTTATTTTTTACTTCATTTTTATTATTTTAAATAATAAAATAATAAATTTTGTTTTTTGTTTTTTTTGTATTTATTTTTCAAAATATTTAAATCATAATATAAATGATATGATAATGTTACTATTACTTTTAAATACCAATGATATTGAAGGATTTTTATATGTAAACTTTATACCAGTATTTGTATCATTAGTAATCATACTATTATTTATTTTTAGTTTCAGCACTTACTTTAACATTAAATACCAATGCCCAAAATGTGGAGCTGTAAAAGACATTTCGAGGATTAGAAAAAATAAAATATTTAAGTTGCTTCGTTTCAGTGATGAATATAGAAAATATTCATGTGGAAAATGTCATAAAAAATTTTATATTTTCAATAAAAATCAAGAAAACACAAAAACTACTTAACACCTTTTTGTTTCCAAGGAATTTTCACGTATTTCATATACCTTACTATTACAGATTGCTTCCTTTCAATATAATTTGAGGGTTTATTTGCGGTCCATCTTCTAGGGTTTGGAAAGCATGCAACTATTGAAGCAGCTTCATTTTTACTTAATTCACTGGCAGATTTGTTATAATAATAATTTGCTGCTGCTTCTGCACCATAAATACCTTTACCCATTTCTATAATATTTAAGTAAACCTCCAAAATTCTTCGCTTACTCCAAAGAACTTCTATGCTCACTGTTATATAAAATTCTAAACCTTTTCTTATCCAACTTCTGCTCGGAGTAAAAAACAAATTTTTGGCAGTTTGTTGGCTTATGGTGCTTGCTCCTCGTAATTTTTTACCACCATTGATACTGCTTTGAATTGACTTATATATTTGTTCAAAATCAAATCCGTAATGTTCAAAAAACTGTAAATCTTCGCCAACAACGGTAGCTTTAATCATGTTGTTACCAATATAGTCTATTCCTCTCCACGATTTGTTCAAACGCATTTCATCACTTCCAGACATTTGTTCAAATAGTCTAACAACATGTAATGGAGTTAGTGGAACAGGAATTACCCTGTAAAGAATTATAAGCATAAAACTGTATTGCCAAGAAAGTAGCAAAACTTTCAATAGCCAGTCTTTAAATTTAATTAGCTTTCCTTTTATTGCTTTTATGTATTTGTTTTTATTCAAAATATTTACTCGCAGCAAGTTTACAAAAATGATTGTGAAATCTCTTTTTGTTTTATGTACAAAGCATTGTTTATTTGTACTCTTTTCAAATAAAGCATAAAACATTCGTGATTCAAGCATTTCAAATTAAATTAGCATTATCTTTTATATCCTTTGCAATCATCATTGATTTATATAGTTGGCAAGCTATTAGGGCTTTAGTTAGAGGTAAATCGGAAATTACAAGAAAAGTATTTGCTTATATTTATTGGACTATTCCTGTTTTAGTTTTTATTTATTTTATATCTGGTTTAATTATTACAGGTAAAACTGGAAACAATTTTATAAAAATATACTTTGCAGGGTTTTATTTTGTCATTTATATTTCAAAGTTTGTGGTCTGTATTTTTTTAATTTTTGATGATTTAAAAAGATTATTTAAAATTTTATGGAGAATTTTTTTTTCTAGTAGTCAATCAAAAAATGTTGTTGACCCATCTCAAGGTGATACTTTGGAACACATACATGAAGAAGAAATAGAGGAAAAAGAAAAAATAAGTAGAAGTCAATTTATTGCTACAACAGGTTTATTGGTTTCAGCAGCTCCACTTATTATTTTAACTAGAGGAATTATTAAAGGTGCTTACGATTATAGAGTTAGACGCATTCAATTATATTTACCAAACTTACCAAGTGGATTTGAAGGAGTAAAATTATTGCAAATTAGTGATATTCATACTGGAAGTTTTACTGATAGAGATGCTGTATATAAAGGTATTCAAATGATCAAACAAGAAAATGCTGATTTAATATTTTTTACTGGCGACATTGTGAATAGCATGACTGATGAATTATATGATTGGCAAAATATTTTTTCTGAAATAAAAGCGCCAATGGGTGTTTTTAGTATTTATGGCAATCACGATTATGGTGATTATGTTCCTAATTGGTCAAGCCAAGAAGCTAAAGAAAAAAATTTAGCAGATTTAGCACAGGCTCATAAAAATATGGGTTGGAATTTATTAAGAAATGAACATTTAACTTTAACAAAAAACAACCAAAGAATTGGAATTATTGGAGTAGAAAATTGGGGAGACAGAGGTCGTTTTCAAAAATATGGCGACCTAGAAAAAGCGACTAAAAATTTGCCTGATGTTCCTGTTAAATTATTACTTTCGCACGATCCAAGTCATTTTGATAGTATTGTTAGTAAAAATCATAAAGACATTGATGTTACTTTTAGCGGACATACACATGGGTTTCAATTTGGAGTTGAAATAGGAAGTTTTAAATGGAGTCCATCACAATATATTTATCCTCATTGGGCTGGTTTATACAATATAGGAAACCAACAAATTTATGTTAACAGAGGTTTTGGCTTTTTAGGTTACCCTGGAAGAGTTGGAATTTTACCTGAAATTACTGTTTTTACTTTAACAAAAAATAGTTAGGAATTATATTTAATGATAAATACAATGTTTTTATTATTTTTTTTTCTATAGATTTAATTTAAAATTGCTGTCTGAAATACTTGTTATGTTAATATACTTTTTTGTATTTATATTCTTATTACTAATCATATATCTATTTATAAGAATTGTTATTTTTACCAAAACTCAAAAAGACAAAACTTGTAGATTTTGTAATAGTAATTCCCATGATACTGAGCGTATTGCTAGAAATAATTTTATTAAAAGAATTTTCCTATCTAAAGATGTTCATAAATATAGGTGCCGAAAATGTGGCAATAATTTTTACTACAAGCATATCTAATAATATTGAATTTAATTATTCAATATTCACTTTATAAGTTTTTGAATAATTTTCATTATTTACTTTGAAAAAATAAAAACCAGGATTCAAGGTCTCTATACTTATATTTAAGTTTGTTGAATTAATTTCTAATTCTTTTACAATGGAACCTTTTATATCTAATACAGTCAAATTGAATTTTTCATTTTGATCAGGTAATTTAAAGCATATTAAATTCTTTGCTGGATTTGGATAAATTTCTACTATTGAATTTTCCGATTTTATTTCCTTTTCTCCGATACCAAATTTAGGTTTCATTACAAATAATCCTTCACTAATGTCACTGGCTATTATATTGCCACTTGGCAAATAAGGCCATACCCCCCAGCATCCGTGAAAACCTGAATATACGCCTCCTGCATTTAAAGGATAGGTATCGTAAAAAGCATGTACTTTTGGATAATTTACATTGCTTAAATCATATACATAAACTCCATCTTCATATGACGAAACTATTGCCATATTATTTTTCCAATATGCATTATGAGGCAAAGCATTTGGATGTGAATTAAAGTAAACTATTTGCCTAGGGTTACCGATGTCACTAATATCAAAAATTTTAATAGGTGAACCCAGGTTTTCATCGGTAAACATTATCATATTACCTTTATCATTTAACCAACTGCTATGGTTAGTTCCTCGCTGAGGATAATTTGCTATTACACCCAACAATTTTTGCGAGTTTAAATTGGTTAAATCCATCATGTATAATCCGTTTTCATAACACGATAAATATACCGTATCGTTTCTGCTATACATTTCGTGAACTTTGCTAAATTGTGCTTCGCCTAAACCATTTAACGGTACTTGTAAACTAGCCAATTTTGTTGGATTTTCTGGATTATTTAACGAAAAAATATCCATTGCAGAAAATCCTACTTTAGTAGAATTTTGTGGTATATACATTCGTTTTCTTTCAGCTTCTACAAACACCGTATGCGCTTGAACAGTTAGTGCATCGCTTCTATATACTTCATGCACCGAATCGGGTAAATATTGTAAATCGAGTATTTGTAATCCTCCTAAACTGCCTGATCTTTCTGATACACAATAGGCATAATGCTGGTAAATTTCTACATCTCTATTTATTGATTTTTTTGAAAATCCATCAAAAGATAAAATTAATTTGGTCGTTTTTGGATTCGTAATATCAAAAAAGTAAAAGCTATCATTTCCAAATAGGATGGCATATTCTTTGTTTTTAGTTGAATCGTGGTAACCCATAATATCACTCCAAAGTTGGTCGCCATCTATTGGTTGTAAAGATTTATTATTCCATTGAGCTAGTAGCTCCATATTCAAAGATTGTTGGGATTTTAAGCCATTTATTGAAAATAGAATAAAAAGTAAAATGTATATTTTTCGCATGTTTTAATAGATAAATGGAAATAATTATTGTTTCCAAAATTTTTGTTTTAAAATATTTTTACTGCCAATAATTTCTATAATATATAATCCATTTTTTAAATCATTGATGTTTTCTGTATATAAATAATTGCTTTTAAATGAAGGTGCAAGTTCTTTTACTATTTGTCCTTGTAAATTTAAAATTTGTATTTTAAAAGCATCATTATAATTGGTTTCAATGGCTATATTTATTTCTTCATTACTCGGGTTCGGGTAAATATTTGCCTTTATTTTTTGATTTATTTCTGTGTTGTTTAATAAACCACTATCTGCTTTTAAAACAAAAATACCATTTGTTCTATCACTAGCTATGATATTGCCACTAGGCAAAAAAGGCCAAACACCCCAACAGCCAGCAAAGTTTTTAGTGTAATCATTCACCGCATTTTGAGGATAAGTATCGTAATAAGCAGCTAAAAACGGTTTTTTAGTGTCGGCAATATTCCAAATAAAAACGCCATCTTGATAATGTGAAACCACAGCAAAATCGCCATACCAATAAGCATTGTGTGGCGTGGCCCACGTGTTTGAAATAAAAGTACTTTCTAAACGAGGTGCTTGAATAATACTGATGTCAAAAATTTTAACTGGTAAATTCATATTTTCATCTGTAAACATGATGTACTTTCCATTTTTATTTAACCAAGAGGAATGGTTATATCCACTTCCCGGATAGTTAACGATGCTACCAATTATTTGTTGATTATTTAAATCGCGCAAATCGTAAATATATAATCCACTTGTGCCGCATGAAAGATAGCCAGTATCATTCCTTACATGTCCTTCATGAACCCATCTAAAAGCAGCTTCTCCATTTGCCCTATTTGGAACCATTAGTTTAGCCAAAAACACAGGTTTTTCAGGATTTTCCAACGATATAATATCCATGGCCGATTCCTTTGAATTGCCATTTACCCAATTTGCATATTTATTGGAATACATATACAAACGCTTACTTTTTGCTTCTATAAAAATGCTATGGGTGTTAATTGCTAAGCTACTGTCTTCATATACTTTATGAACAGAATCTGGCAAATATTTTAAATCAAAAATTTGCATAGAACTCCTGTTTTGGTCAGCTACGCAATACACATAATGCTGGTAAATTTCATAATCGCGATTGATTACATTTTTAACCGAACCATATTCCACATCTAATAATTTTATTTGAGTGGGAATGGTTATATCAAAAAAATAAATGCTATCAGTGCTTCCAGCAATGATATATTCTTTTTGAGTTAAACTGTCGTAATAACCAGCCAAATCGTTCCAAATATTGATAGAATCTACTTTATTTAAATTAGGATTGTTCCAATTACTAAGCAGTGTCATTCTGTATGCAATTTGTGCATTTGCAAATGAAATGATTAAACAAAAAAGAATAAATAAAGCGAACTTTTTCATGATAAATTATTGTGTATTGAAACTAATATTTTACAAATTTTTTATACCTGTAATCGCCTCTTGCGTTGTATAAAAACATAATATAAACTCCTGGTCTGTAATTAGTAGTTTCCGTTATAAATAAATCAACTCGTCCGCTTAAATCAGGATATAAAGTTTTGTAAAATAACATGGCTCCATATTGGTCTATGATATACAAATTTGCAGTTGTTATAATATTCTGTGGTTGAACAAATGAAAAGTTCAAATTGTCGTGCGTATATGTTGGGTAAATATCAAATTCTAAACCTGTACATGAACCATCTCGCCATTGGCCAGGTAAGATACCATTTTGAATTTCGGCAGCACAAATATTTCTATAAGTTACTCCATCGCAACCACAAACAGGCCTGTATGTGGGATCAGGACAGGGGAAAGCTAAATTGTTTTTAGTGCTGTCTTTACATTGTGCTTTGCAATTTAGAGTTAACAAGAACAAAACGATGAATGAAAATAAATATTTTATTGCTTGAAATGATTTCATTTTTTGATGTAAAAAAACAAGAATTAAATGTTCACTATTCTGATTTTCGATTACGAATATAAAAATTTATTTAGCAACTCGTTTTAATTAATGAATAAATCAATATTTTTACCAAAATAAAATAAAAATATCTCATTATCGAATGCAGATTTACTAGATTTAAATCAATTATTATTGTAAAAACAAAAATGAAAAAATTTTACATCATTAGGCATGGCGAAACCGACTTCAATCGCATGAATATAGTTCAAGGAAATGGTGTAGATACCGATTTAAATGAAACTGGTTTAAATCAAGGTTTTTTGTTTTACAATAAATATAAAACCATCCCTTTTGATAAAATTTATATTTCAGCTTTAGTTAGAACCCAACAAACCATTCAGCATTTTATAAACGATGGAATTCCATATGAAAAACTGCATGAATTAAATGAAATTAGTTGGGGTGATTTTGAAGGAAAAGTACAAGATTTTAAAGAACGTGAATTTTATCAACATGCTGTGGATTCATGGAACAGCGGGAATTACGATGTGGCTGTATCCAATGGAGAAACTCCTAATCAATTGCAAGAAAGACAAAAAAAAGCATTCGAAATTATCATGAAAAATACCCATGAAAAAACAATTTTGGTTTGTATGCATGGAAGAGCTTTGAAAAGTTTTATTTGTTTATTATTGAACGTTCCGTTATTGAACATGGACAACTATCAACACCAAAATACATGTTTATATCAATTAGATTTTGATGGGGAGAAATTTGAATTAATCATTGAAAATGATGTTTCGCATTTTGGGGATTAAAGATACTACAAAGTTTGAAAGATTATTATCTTTGTATCAGGATTTGTTGATTATAGGATTTATAAGATATTTGGAAAATTTGTACAATTTTTGGTTGTAATTTGTTGATAGGGTAACGTAAGTTATTTGCTACAAAAACGGCTGTGTTATATGTTCTCAATTTATGCAAAATCTGCGGGAAACAAAATAGAACAAAGATTTAAGTGAAATCTTTAACAAAACAAATTCAAACCATTTATCAAAAATCAAAAATCCTCAATCAAAAATAATTTATCATTGTTCCAGAAAAATATTGTTATGATTAAAAAATACATTTTACCTACATTATTAATTGCAACATTTGCTTGCAATCAAACTCAAAAAACAACTCAAATAAAATTGAATCTATTACCTTATCCTACCACTAAAATAGCAACTCAAACCGATGATTATTTCGGAACTCAAATAGTAGATCCTTATCGTTGGTTAGAAAACGATACAGCCACTGATGTAATTCAATGGGTAAAAGAGGAGAACGAGGTAACTCAAAACTATTTGGGTCAAATTCCTTATAGAACTCAAATAAAAAGTAGGTTAACAGAAATTTGGAATTTCCCTAAATATTCAAGTCCGTTTAAAGAAGGTGATTGGTATTATTTCTTTAAAAATGAAGGATTACAAAATCAAAGTATTTTATACCGCCAGAAAGGTTTATCAGGCGAGCCCGAAGTGTTTTTAGACCCTAATCAATTAAGTGAAGATGGAACAGCTTCGTTAGGAAGTTTTACTTTTAGCAAAGACCACAAATATTGTGCTCTAGGTGTGGCACAAAGCGGCAGCGATTGGAATGAAATATTTGTGATGGATGTAACTTCCAAACAAAAATTAGCTGATAAAATAGAATGGGTGAAGTTTAGCGGTGCTACTTGGAAAGGGAATGGTTTTTATTACAGTCGTTACGATGCACCAGCTAAAGGAAAAGCATTTAGCAATGCCAATGAGTTTATGAAAATTTATTACCATCAAATGGGAACTGCTCAAAGTGCAGATGAATTAATATATGAAGACAAAAAACACCCATTGCGTTATTTTAATGCAGGCATATCGGAAGACGAACGTTTTATGTTTATTAATATCAGCGAAGGAACAAATGGCAACGAAATATTGGTAAAAGATTTAAGTAAAAACGATAAAATTTTTAATACTTTATTCAAGGGTTTTGAAAACAATTATAGTTTTATAGATAATGTGGGTGATAAAATATTAGCCACTACTGATAAAGGTGCGGCAAAATACAAATTAATAGAAGTGGATCCAATGCATGCTGAGGAAAAAAACTGGAAAACCATTATTGCTGAAAGCAATGATTTACTAGAAGGAGCAAGCCTTTGGGGTGGAAAATTATTTACTACTTATTTAAAAGATGCAAGCACTAGAATTTATAAATTTAATGCTGATGGAACTGGAAAAGAAGAAATAAAATTACCTGGAATTGGAACTGCAAGTGGCATTGGTGGTAAAAAAGAGGATACCGAAACATTTTATACTTACACTTCATTTACCAATCCTGGCGAAATATACAAGTACGATTTAAAAACTGGAAAATCGGAATTATTCCGCAAAACTGAAGTAAAGTTTGATGCCAATGATTTTGAAACCAAACAAGTTTTTTATACAAGTAAAGATGGTAGCAAAGTGCCTATGTTTATTATGCATAAAAAAGGCTTGAAACTAGATGGAAATAATCCAACCATGCTTTATGGTTATGGTGGATTTAATATTTCATTGACACCATCGTTTAGTGTCAGCCGAATCATGTTTTTAGAGCAAGGTGGAGTTTATGCCATTGCAAGTTTACGGGGTGGTGGAGAGTATGGCGAGGACTGGCACAAAGAAGGTATGTTGGGCAAAAAACAAAATGTATTTGATGACTTTATAGCTGCTGCAGAATATTTAATCAGTGAAAAATATACAACACATAATAAACTTGGAATTAACGGTGGTTCAAATGGTGGTTTGCTTATTGGTGCTTGCATGACTCAAAGACCAGAATTATTCAAAGTGGCAATTCCTGCAGTAGGAGTGTTAGATATGTTGCGTTACCATAAATTTACCATTGGTTGGGGATGGGCAGTGGAATATGGTAGCAGTGATAAAAAA